>JBBQTL010000134.1:0-15765 GCA_038213285.1 Chitinophagales bacterium | reverse complement strand
AAACGGGCAGTTTATTTTTCCCCTGATTGTAATTGGTGCCATGGTGCTTGCTGTTACGCTTTCCAAAAATTATTTTGGCAACATGTTTAATTTTGATTTTAGCAGTAATGAAGATTATACCAATGGTAAAATCAGTTTTATGGATGTTGCTACTCCTAATATCACCCTGATTATTTTTTGGCTATGTGCCGTAGCGCTTTCCATCATTACATTTACAAAAAAATATTCACTCATACCGCTAATGGGTCTCATCACCTGCCTATACCTGCTAACAGGCATGACTAAAAGTAACTGGGCATGGTTTCTTGGCTGGCTTGCCATCGGGTTGATTATTTATTTTTTGTATGGATATAGAAAAAGTAAACTGGCAACCCAATAGTTATTTGTTTTTTACAGTTTTTTAACCGGTAGAATTTATTTGCTAAACATAGTTGTGCATTTTGTCCCAACGAGGAGCATAACGACGGAACTCGGGATCACTCCCTTGTACAGCATACCATCTGGGATATAGTGTCTATGTGTAGATTGCCTTATAACAATATCTTCAAAAAATCAATCATTACGTTTCCTCCTTTTTTACCAGGCAAAGTAGTTTAACTTTGCCCTATCAATCAAACATTGCAAACAGAGGCGAATATGAAATATCAACAAGGGGATAAAATTATTGTGTTATTGACAAGTGAGCCAGGAACGGTAGTAGAGATCATGAATGAAAAAATGGTGATGATAGAAGTGAAGGGGGTGCGTTTTCCGGCTTATATGGACCAGATAGATTTTCCTTATTTTAAAATGTTTTCCGAGCAGCGGATTGTAGAGAAGAAAAAGATTTTTATTGACAATGTGAAGCCGGAAAAAAATGCCCCTAAGATCAAAGTGGATAATGGCGTTTTTATCGCATTCATGCCAATATTCGACAAGGATATTTTTGATGATGACGTGGTAGAGAAATTAAAAGTGTACCTTATCAATCAAACAGAAACCGCCTTCACCTTCAATTATAAATTATTTTTTAGCGGGGAAGTAAGTTTTGAATTAAAAAATGAAATCGGGCCATTGAGTGATTTTTACCTGCACAATGTAAATTTTGAAGACCTGAGTGATAATCCCCGGTTTGATGTGGAGTTCTCCCTTGTAAATCCTGATAAAAAGAAATCACCTTATTTTGAAACTTCACTAAAACTGAAGGCAAAACAACTATTTAAAAGAATAGAGGAAATACAATTGAAAAATGAACCTACGTTTTCATATTCTTTGTTTGAAACATATCCTGATAAAGTGGATGAAGAGAAAGTTGACCTCAGCAGGTTGGGTAATGCTGGTTTCAGGATATACGATGTAGGAAAAGTTAAGGAGAATTTGCCGCCCGCCCGGTCAGTGGTGGACCTTCATATTGAAAAGCTGACTGATAGCTGGAAGCACCTGAGTAATTTTGAGATACTTACTTTACAGTTGAAAGAATTTGAAAAATATTATGACCTGGCCGTTGCCCATTACCAGCCGTCGCTCACTATTATTCATGGGGTAGGAGTTGGCAAACTCAGAGATGAGATACATGAATCGTTGCGGTTAAAAAAGGATGTGAAATCTTTTGTAAATCAATACCATGTTTCTTACGGGTATGGGGCTACTGAAATCTATTTTTCTTGCAAATAAGATTTTAAAAAGTAAATAGTTTATGTGTAGTTGCACGTATTAAACCGGCAATACCTTTTAAATGTTGATTTCTTCTTTTTCCAAAGATGGTTTTATGTACTTGTATTGAATGAAAACTCTTAGCTTTATTACAAACGATTTAAACGCTGCTGTATGAAAAAGCTTTTATATTTAATTGGGCTGATTTTATTAGCAGGTTGTAATCAGCAAAATCCCCGGCTTGAAGATTTATCAGCCTTTTATAAACCCGCTGAAAACCCCATTTTAAGGGCAGATTCTACCCTGGTATTTTATGATTCCCTGAAGAAAGAAAATGTTCGCTGGCAGAAAGCAGATGTATTTAACCCTGCGGCAATAGTGAAAGATGGCAAAGTATATTTGTTTACCCGCAGTGAAGATAATCCTGCAGCAATATTGGGCGGACGAACTTCAAGAATTGGTATCGCCATTAGCGAGGACGGAATTCATTTTAAAAATCATCCAACACCGGTATTATATCCTGATGGCAATTTTAAACAGTACGATTATCCCGGCGGCTGCGAAGATCCCCGTGTAGTGGAAACTGAAGATGGCCAATATGTGATGGCGTACACAAGCTGGAACTATGTTGTGCCGCGTTTATCAATTGCCGTTTCCAACGATCTTTTTCATTGGATAAAAAAGGGACCCGCTTTTGCTGCGGCTTACAATGGTAAATTTTTGAACATGGCCTCCAAGTCGGCCTCCATGGTAACCAAAATGAAAAACGGCAGACCGGTACTAGAAAAGATAGACGGTAAATACTGGATGTATTGGGGCGAACATTTTGTAAACCTTGCGTGGTCGGAGAATTTATCTGACTGGCATCCAATGGTAGACGGGAAAGGGGAATTGAAAAAGACAATGATAACGAGGCCCGGGAAATTTGACAGCGACCTCACCGAATGCGGCCCTCCTGCATTAATAACGGATAGGGGGATACTCTTAATCTATAATGGTAAAAACGCCACCAACGAAACCGCCGATAAAAGTTTGCCAAAAGGCACTTATTCCGTTGGGCAGGTAGTGTTTGATATAACAGATAAGGAAAAAATCGTTTACAGAACGGATACCTGTATTTTGAAACCTTCTTTGCCACATGAAGTAACGGGACAGTATAAGGCAGGTACTACTTTTTCCGAAGGGCTTGTATTTTTTAATAAAAAATGGTATTTATATTACGGCACGGCAGATTCATTTGTGGGCGTGGCGGTAGCTAAGTAGTTCAGTTGATATTTTCTTATAATGTAAATTAAGGGAGAATGGTTTAAATCGGTAATCAGTGTATTTTTTATTGATTAGCATGCACATTAAAACAAGCGTTAAGTACTTCGGTAAACCATAATATGCACCACCAGTATTTTAAAGGAAACTATGGCTTGTATTTCACCTTTTGGGATAGAATGATGAATACCTTACAAAAAGATTACGATGGTCGTTTTGAAAATGTTACATCAACCAGTCAGCAACTGAAGAAGACAACAAAAACAAATTAATTGTTGGCAGGGTATAATTTTTTATTCGCATAAAAGGTTCCAAAAGGAAGGAGCGATGCTATAAATGCCAGTGCTATTTTTTTAAGAGGCCATTTATATTCCGTAGCCACCTGTAACAAAAAAACGAGGTACAACAAAAATAAAACTCCATGCGCCATGCCAACTACATAATTGGGTTTGGGCATATCCATCAAATATTTTAAGGGCATTGTAACGGCGAACAACAAAAAAGAGCAACCTTCTAAAAAGGCAACCAGCCTGAAACGCTTTAAGGAATTAGTAAGCATTGTTTAATTTTCGTTTATTTTTCTAGGAAACTGTAGTTGTATCCAACCACGGCAGACAAGTTGCCACAGTAGTGAAATTGAAATTCTTAAACCGGGCTAAAAATTACCCGATATCATTTTTATCTGCACTGTATTTTCGCCATTTTTCAATTACAGCCAGCATATCAGCGGGCAAGTCACTTTCAAAAAGAATGGGCTGCCTGGTAGCAGGATGAACGAATCCCAGTTCTTTTGCATGTAAGGCCTGCCGTTGGCACAATGCAAAACAGTTGTCTACAAATTGTTTGTAGCGGGTAAAGATGGTGCCCTTTACAATTTTATCGCCCCCGTAAAAATCATCATTAAATAAGGGATGGCCAATATGTTGCATGTGCACCCGGATCTGGTGAGTGCGGCCGGTTTCGAGCCGGCATTCCACAAGTGTTACATAATTAAATCTTTCAAGCACTTTATAATGCGTAATGGCATCTTTCCCATGCTCCCCATCCGGGTAAGTGGTAAATAGTTTCCTAAAACGCTGGTGTCTTCCTACATGTCCGGTGATAGTACCTTCGTTTTCTTCAAAATCGCCCCACACCAGTGCAATGTACCTGCGGTGTACCGTATGAATAAAAAATTGTTTGGCGAGATCGGTCATCGCCTTAGGTGTTTTTGCCAGCACCAGTAAGCCCGTAGTATTTTTATCAATCCGGTGTACCATGCCAAAACGTGCCAGTCCGCTTTCTTCAATATCCGGATTTTGTTGTTTTAGATAATAAGCAACCCCGTTAATTAATGTACCGCTGTGGTTTCCACTACCTGGATGCACCACCAATCCTGCAGGTTTATTAATCAGTAATACATCATCGTCTTCATAGGCAATATTCAAAGGGATATTTTCGGGGACAATATCATTCGATTCCGGATGGCGGTTACTAAATACAATGATCTTATCATAAGGTCTTACTTTATAATTCGTTTTAATTGGCTTGTCGTTTACCAACACCATTTCATTTTCGATGCCTTGCTGTATTTTATTCCGGGTAGCTCCTTCAATTCGGCTCATTAAAAATTTGTCGATACGCAGCGGTTCCTGTCCCTTAGGAATTTCTATCACCAATCGTTCATATAGCTCTTCAGTTTCCTGTAGATCTTCTTCGGCGTTTATCAATTCATTGTTCATTGTACTTAGTTTAATTGCCGTAGATACAGATTTTAAAAGTATCCATCTCAAGTCAGTAACCATATATATCACTTCATACACTATCCATCATCCTATAGATTTAGGATCACCCTTGCCTATTCACCCTTGGCTATTGCCCATTGCCCATTTCATTTACCTTTGCAAAATAAATCAATTACATTGGATAAGCAGTTAGTAACGTACAAAGATTTAGGTATTATTGATTATAAAGTTGCCTGGGATTACCAGGAAAGTTTATTACAGGAGAATGTTAAGATAAAGTCAGAACTTAAGAAAAAGTTCAATACGGGTATGAATGAAGTAGTTGGGCAAGACGACGGCAATGCAAATAGTCAATCAACAACCCATCATTATTTATTGCTTTGTGAACACCCACCCGTTTACACATTAGGTAAAAGCGGTCATTTAGAAAATATCCTGATCAGCGAAGCGGAAATGCAAAACAGGGGAATTCAGTTTTTTAAAACCAACAGGGGTGGAGATATCACCTTTCATGGGCCACAGCAAATTGTTGGCTATCCAATTATTGACCTCGAAAAATTTTATACTGATATTGGCAGGTATTTAAGAGCGCTGGAAGAAGTGATTATATTAACACTGGCTGATTTCGGAATAACGGGTGAACGGAGTAAGGGGGAAACAGGCGTATGGATAGAACCAGGTATAAAAGGCCAGGAAAGGAAGATTTGTGCAATGGGAGTGCGCTGTAGCAGGTGGATCACGATGCATGGATTTGCGTTGAATGTCAATACTGACCTCAGTTATTTTAATCATATCATTCCCTGTGGTATTGAAAATAAGCAAGTCACATCAATGGAAAAGGAACTAAATATTATGGTGGATTTTGAAGCAGTGAAAGATAGCCTACGGCACAACTTTAAGCAGGTGTTCGATGTAAATCTTAGCAGTTAGTTACAAATACTGGTAACCTACCTATAACGTTCCTTACCAGCAGTGGTATTCCTGCCATCTTTCGGAATAAAGAATTTGAATTTTTCGAGCAGGATATTATTATTGAATAAATGGTATTTAAACCATCCGGAATGAAGGAAGTTAACTTTGTCAAGAATAAGATAGGGCTCTTTAATGGTGTGTAGTTCAAAAACAGGCTTGTCATTTTCATCAAAAAAATGAATGGAAAATTTTTGGGTGGGGGCATTGGACAAGTTAATGATCACATTATTGTCTTTCCCGGTAAATACAAATTTGCTGGGTACAAATCCGGAATTCGTTACCGACTTCGCATTTTCTTTTTCTAATTCTTTTCTTTCTTCCTCGAATGCGATTTCACTTTGAGTAGAAGTGTCCAATACCGGCTTGTACGAACGTGTAAACAGGTAATCGCCGCCATCAAAAGCAACAAAAACCCGGTAGAAAATTTTGCCACCCGGTGATTTGGTATCCACAAATCCGTTTTCTTTATTCAATGGGTTTAGCACGGTTCCGATAGTTGTAAATTTTTTGATGCTGTCTTGTGACCGTTGAATATTGATATTACTTATTTTGGCCCCATAGGTATTTGACCAACTGATGATGATTTTTCCATCCCTGTTTTTTACAGAAATTTTGGGAAGGGTATCCTGGGCAACAATAATTCCGTTAAAGGCTGTGAGAAATATGAACAGGGCGAAAATGAATTTATGCATAATAAATAAACGCGGAATTGAATAAAACTGATAGCTACAAAGATAACAACTATGTTAAATTAAAAAACTAAAGTGCCCGGGGGTAATGATAAATTGCCTTGTAAACCTCCGGTATGAACGCAGACTATTTTACTCCCTTTTGGAAAGGAACCGTTTTTGATACTATCAATTATTCCATACATCAGTTTCCCTGTGTACACAAAATCCGTTGGCAGGCGGTACTTTTCATATAACTGGTTCATGCTGTCAATTAATTCCTTATTTTTTTTCGCATATCCACCAAAGTGATAATCCGGCATTGTTTGCAGGTGTTGACCGGAATATTTACAATTTGTTAAATATTCAATTCTGTTCTGTAAGTCATGCATATTCTTCAATACGGGGATCGCTATTATTTGTTGGTTATCTTTTTTGCCCAGCATTAAGCCTGCAAGCGTAGTAGCTGTACCCACGGCACAGCATACATGTGTTGCATCTTCATTTATTAAATCCATGATCAATGCGGCACCTGCAGCGCCCATGGGATGATAACCACCATCCGGAACTATTAAACAATTAGGATATTCCAACTTTAAATCCTTTATAAAAAAGGGCTGTTCTCTCTCATCATATTGATTCCTGGGAATAAATTTTACAACCATGCCATAATCATTGCAGCACTTAGTGATTGTATGCGATAAAAAGGCAGGTTGTTCACCCCTAATAATACCGGTGCATTTTAACCCGGATGTTTTGCAGGCAAAGGCAGTAGCTACCAAATGATTGGAGTAGGGGCCACCAAAAGTTACTATGCCTTCGTATGATTGCTGTATTGCAGTTTGTAAAAAGTAATGCAGCTTGAATAATTTATTTCCTGAAACCACCGGGTGTATGGCATCTAATCTTAAAACGGATAAGTGTACCTGCTTTTCGTGAAACAAATCATCATGTAGCTGCTGGTTAATTACATCGTTGGCAGGAAAAAGCATTTTTGTATTTTGTAGCCTGAATATATTAATTTCGCCTACGCAAAATTGCAACTAAATCATTAATCATACATTTAAATATGCAACCAACTCTTTTAATTTTGGCCGCCGGTATGGCAAGTCGTTACGGTAGTATGAAACAAATCCAGTCCTTTGGCCCATCTGGAGAAACGATAATGGATTATTCAATTTATGATGCCATTCGTGCAGGCTTTGGCAAAGTAGTATTCGTTATCCGGAAAGATTTTGCTGATGATTTTAAGGCAATATTTGAACCTAAACTGAAAGGGAAAATAGCTACTGAATATGTTTACCAGGAAAAGGATGCCTATTTACCGGATGTTGCTATACCAGCGGATCGTACTAAACCATGGGGAACTGCCCACGCTGTATTGTGTGCCAAAGATGCAATAAAAGAACCTTTTGCAGTTATCAACGCAGATGATTTTTATGGTAAAGATTCCTTTGAGAAATCAGCCGCATTTTTGATGAATGATTGCGATGATCTCACCTATTCAATTATTGGGTACGAATTGGCGAAAACACTCAGCGAAAACGGTACAGTTAGCAGGGGTGTATGCCAGGTTGATACCAATAGTAATCTTGTTAGTATTAAAGAACGGACGAAAATTTATAAAGAAGGAGACAAAATTGTGTACGAAGAAGCTGATGGTAAATATGAAGTGCCATTCGATTCAAGTGTTTCGATGAATTTCTGGTGCTTTCCTCCAACTATGTTTAGTGCTACAGAAAATCTGTTTCATGAATTTGTAAAAGCCAATTACCTGGATATTAAAGCAGAATTTTTTATACCGTTGCTGGGCGATGATTTTGTACAAAACCAGCATGGTACTATCAAAGTGATTCCTACTTCTGCTCAATGGTTTGGAGTAACTTATAAGGAAGACGCACCGGATGTAAAGGCAAGTGTTGATAAGTTGGTAGCCGATGGAGAATACCCTGTGTCGCTTTGGGCCTAGCCTTTTGTAGAAATGATATAGAAATGCGGATGTAGAGATAATGAAAAAGTTATTGATGAAGATATTGGATATTGAGATTTTGTATAGTATACCCCAATATCCACATATCAATACCTTAATAAAAAAAGCGGCCCATTTTACTGGTGCCGCTTTATTAGTTTTAGGGATTTATTTGTGTTAATTTCCTACCACCATAAATACAAACTCTTCCATCTTATTTACCTGTTGCTCCCTGTCTAATTTTTTTAGATCAGTATTGGCAGGTGTTTTAATAACCTGGTATTTGTCATCCATTTTTTTCAATTTTTCAAGGATGTCGAGTATGTTTTTTGATTTTGCAGCATAAACCACACCATCTGCTTTTGAATCTTTACCTGTGATAATCCCAATTATTTCTCCATTGTGGTTAATTACCGGTCCGCCGCTGTTACCCGGGTTAGCGGATACTGTTAACTGGTAAGCGGTAGAATCTCCGTCATTACCCGATTTAGCGCTCACATATCCCTCACCATAAACAATTTCATTTCTGGGAAATCCTAGAGTAAAGAAATGTTCACCCAGGCTTGAATTGCCTTTTTTAATGCTGTAGGGTAAATTGGTAACTGCTTTAAATGCTGTGTCAGTAATTTTTAAAATAGCCAAATCCACGTCCTTATCAGTATATAATGCTTCAGCTATGTAGAAATCGCCCTTCTTGTTTTCAATGTAGATATTTTTCATCCGGCTAATAACGTGAGCATTTGTTACAAGATACCCTTTGCCGTCAATTAAAAAACCGGTTGCCCTAAAATCCACCACAGGACTTTGTTTTGCAATTCCAATCCCAATTTCTTTCGATTTAAGTTTACTAACTTCCCTGTTGGTCGCATTAAGCTGATCCACCAATACGCGGTAGTTTTCGTTGCCGTAATTTTTTGTATAGCTTACCATTACACCGGTAGCAAGTATTGATATAAAACCTGCGATTGAAGCAGCTACTGCAATATTACGCTGGTACTTTTTCCACAGAGAAACTACTTTAGCCGTACCCTTTAATGGCGCCAGGCCAATAAATCCTTCCGCTATTAATTTGGCCTCTACCTCATTCAAAGTATGTTTAATCCCTTTGGTAGTACCAAATGAATCTAAGCCCTGTAAAAAATATGTATGCTCTACTACGAGTTGATCTATTTCTGGATCTTTTTTACGCAGGCCTTCAAAAAAGGCTTTCTCTTCAGGATTCATTTCTCCTTTCAAATAGCGCTCTACTGCTTCTAATAATAAAATATCTTCCATTTCCTCAGGCATTTTTATATTGTGCAAAAAATAATTTCTTCAATCTTACAAGGCATTTATATTTCTGGGTTTTGGCATTATCTGCATTGGTGTAGCCAAATTCACCTGCAATGTCCTGCATGTGCTTCTTTTGAATATAATAAGCATCCAATAAACTTTTACAAGGCTCACCAATTTTTGCCATTGCGTGTTCCATTAAAATAAAGTCGTTATTTTTTTTCTCGTGGTCTTCAATTTCTTCTTCCACAGGAATAATCTCTTCAAGGCTTTCAACCTGTGTACTAAATTTACCTAGTTGTTGTAATCTTTTGAGCCATAAACGCCTGCAAATCGAATACACGTAGGTTTTAATTTGACAGTTTAACGAAAATGTAGCTAATATTGACTTTTCATATAGCACTATCATCGCTTCCTGAAAAATATCCCTGGCATCATCCACCGAACCGTTATTATTCAAAATAAATGATTGAATGGATGTATAATTTTCACGATAAAGTAGTTCAACCGAATTCTTGTCGTTCTGCGCTAACCCTTTCAGCAATATCTGTTCTTGTTCTATTGTATTCACCAGTCTGATATTAATACGTTATTATGTGTAATAGTAACCCAAAACAACGAAAAAAAAGTTTTTTAAAAAAGTGGGTTACCTTTTTAAGCGAATTGTATTAATCATTAAATAACAAATTAAAACACAAAAAAATGAAAAAATTATTAGTATTCGCAGTTGTTGCTGCATCATTTGCATCTTGCTCTAACGGTGAAGATAAAAAAGTAGACGAAGTTAAAACTACTGATTCAACTACAATTGTTACTCCAGTTGCTCCTGATTCTGCAATTGTTGTTACAGATTCTACAGTTAAAACAACTGTAACTACTGATACAATTAAGAAATAATTTAAATCCAGCGTAGTTGCTTGTAAAATGGCTGGATTTATATAAGAGTTTTCATATGGCAAGCAATCGTTAAAGTCGCCCCTATTCTTAGGGGCGTCTACTTTTGTACTATCTTACCCCTGTTAAAATCGCTTTGTTACCAGTTTCAATTGGAGTTAAATATATTTAACCGTCTCGCATCCAACGCAACAATATTACATCTACTTATTTATGAAAGGGTATAATTTATCCTACATATCTTCCAATATCAACTCACTTTATTATCATGACTGGCTAAGCCTTGAATAATATTACCAAATTTCTGTTTTCGCGAAATAAAATAGGTCTGAATATTTCAATATTTAGGTTTCAACATTATCTAAAAATAGCTAAATAGAACTATTTGGTATTTATTTTTCAAACTATTAGTTTATTCTTTAAAAAAATATTGGCAAATATAATTTTTACCCCTAATTTCGTTTTCCAATTATGACAACAATAACAAATTTCACCCGATTTTATTTTAGCTACTATTTTATAAATAGTACGGGAGCCTTTTGTTAAAAACTGAAACTGACAATAACAGATTAACATACAGAAAGAATCCCGGCTAATTGGTCGGGATTTTTTTTTTAAAAGCACCCAATAAAGTTTAGTTTTTAAGTATAGGAACTTAATCGAAAAAGATGAATAACCCATTAGGCAAACAATTGAGTCAGGCAGATAATAAACCGGCAAAGAATTCCGTAGAATTGGATAACATTTGTAAAGTCTCCATACAGGGCTTTGAAGGAAGTTTTCACCAGGAAGCTGCCCGCCTTTTTTTTGGTAAAGATGTAGAAGTAATTTGTTGTGCCACCTTTCGTGAAGTAGTAAAGATTGCTGCTAACAAAAAAGAAAGCGATGGCGGTGTAATGGCAATCGAGAATTCTATTGCTGGCAGCATTTTGCCTAATTATAATTTGTTGCAAAAAAGTAGTCTCAGCATAATTGGGGAAGTGTACCTGCAGATAAGACAGAATTTAATGGTTTATCCTGGAGTTAAGCTGGAAGATATCCGTGAAGTACATTCACATCCTATGGCTATTCAGCAATGTTTTGGATTTTTAGATAAATATAACTGGAAACTGGTTGAATCTGAGGATACGGCCTTAAGTGCTAAACATATCCATCAGCACCGCAGTAAACATATCGCTGCTATAGCCAGTAAACTTGCGTCAGAAATTTATCAACTGGATATGATCGCTCCAAATATTCACACCCTTAAAAATAATTATACCCGTTTTTTAATCTTGCAAAGAGAAGATGCACCCGTTAATGTCATCGATGCGGATAAAGCTTCTATTAATTTTCATACTGATCATTCAAAAGGGAGCCTGGCAAAAGTGTTAACAATAATTGCTGAAGCTGGAATCAATTTAAGCAAGTTGCAATCATTTCCTATACCAGGCAGCGATTGGAGGTATTCCTTTCATGCTGATGTAGAATTCGATAGCAAAAAACAGTTTTATAACATGATAACATCCATCGAAAAAATAACAGAAGCATTGAAGATTTACGGAGTGTATAAAAATGGGAAGTAAGTGCGTGTTGAAGATAAATTGTAATCTGCATTATTAGTTAAAGCGATTTTAAAGTATAACAAATGAATATTGAAAAAGAGTTGAAAGAAATAACTCCCTCAAACGAGGTATCTAAAGTTGACAATGTATTGGAACTCTCTACAGCCAGGCGCCTTGAAGGTATCGGAGAGTATTATTTTTCTCAAAAGCTAAGGGAAATTGATGAGATGAATAAAGCTGGTAAGCAGGTGATCAACCTGGGAATTGGCAGTCCTGATCTGCCACCTCACCCTGAAGTAATAAAAACGTTGTATGAAGAATCAATGAAGCCCAATCAACATGCTTACCAGAGTTACAAAGGAAGCCCGGTGTTGAGAAATGCGATTTCGAAATGGTATGGGAAATGGTATGGCGTGGCCTTAAATGCGGATACAGAAATACTGCCTTTAATTGGCAGTAAAGAAGGCATTATGCACATTTGTATGACCTATATTAATGAAGGTGATATGGTGCTGATACCCAATCCCGGATATCCCACATATCGAAGTGCAGCAACAATTGCAGGAGGTAAGGTGGTAGAATACACGCTTCTAAAAGAAAACAATTGGTTCCCCGATTTTGCAAAAATAGAAAAAATGGATTTGCAAAATGTAAAGTTGATGTTTGTAAATTATCCGCAAATGCCAACAGGTCAATTGCCCACCAGGGAATTGTTTGAACAATTAGTTGCCTTTGCAAAAAAGCATGATATTTTATTGGTGCATGATAACCCTTACAGTTTTATTTTAAATAATCAGCCGATGAGTTTGCTCAGCATTGCTGGAGCGAAGGAAGTGGCGATTGAATTAAATTCATTGAGTAAATCGCACAATATGGCTGGATGGCGGATAGGTATGCTGGCAGGCAACCAGCAAAGAATAAATGAAGTATTGCGCTTTAAAAGTAATATGGATAGTGGTATGTTTTTGCCGCTTCAGTTAGCCTCGGCAAAGGCGTTGGAATTAGGACAGGAATGGCACAATGAGGTAAACCAGGTATATAAAGTAAGGCGGGAAAAGGTATTCGCTTTATTACAATTACTGAATTGTGAATTTGATACCGAACAAGCCGGCATGTTTGTATGGGCAGCCATTCCATCCCAATATAAAGACGGATACGAATTAAGCGATAGGGTACTACATCAATCAAATGTATTTATCACACCCGGCGGGATTTTCGGTAGTGCCGGTAATAGTTATGTAAGAGTAAGTTTATGTTGTATAGAAGAAAAAATTGAGGAAGCTATTCAGAGAATTAAAGCCATCAGTTAAGTATTGATATGTTAAATATTTAAAGGAGTACTATCATTTAAAGTATTGAACGAATGCAGGAATCAGGAACATTAAACCCCGGATCAAATACCAAACCAGCAGTAACATTACCAGCTTACCAAAAAAGCGATGGGTTGGAAAATGCTGTAATTACCATTGTTGGGGTAGGACTGATTAGTGGTTCTTTCGCTATTGCAATGAAGGAAAAAGGATTTGCCAAAAAGGTAATTGGTGTTAGCAGAACTGAAGCCAGTTTAATAAAGGCGAAAGCGTTAGGAATTATAGATGAGGCATTGTCGCTCGAAGAAGCGGTAGCGCAAAGTGATTTTATCTACGTAGCTATTCCTGTAGATGCAACACTACCGGTGATGGATAAAATAATGAACCTGGTTACTGAAAAGCAAATAGTGGTGGATGCGGGATCTACTAAATTCGTTTTATGTGAAGCATTGGCCGAACACCCCATGCGTAAACGGTTTGTGGCAACGCATCCTATGTGGGGTACGGAATACAGCGGCCCGGAGGCTGCTGTGAGAGGGGCTTTTGAAGGAAGGGCATGTGTTATTTGTGAAAAGGAAAAGAGTGATGTTGCAGCAATGGAGATGGTGGAAGGTATATACCGATCATTGGGCATGCATATTATTTACATGGATGCACACAGCCACGATATACATGCTGCCTATATTAGTCATATTTCGCACATTACTTCATTTGCTTTGGCAAATACCGTATTGGAAAAAGAAAAAGAAGAGGATACTATTTTTGAACTGGCAGGTGGTGGTTTTGAAAGTACAGTGAGGCTGGCTAAAAGTAACCCTGCTATGTGGGCGCCTATTTTTATGCAGAACAGGGAAAATGTATTAGATGTATTGAACGAGCATATATCCCAGTTAAGAAAATTTAAGGCAAGCCTGGAAAAGGAGAATTTGCCGTACCTGATTGAACTAATGGAAAATGCCAATAAGATAAGAAGAATATTGAAATAGGTGTGAATGGTCAATCGTGATTGATTAATATTAAATGAAACTACATTAAGTATTGGAATACTGCTCATTCACGTTTTAAAGAATAAGTATTTTATGACGTTTAGAGAAGCAAAGGTTGCCGACATACAACAGATACAAATCGTTAGAAACCTGGTGACAGAAAATGTACTGTCTAATCCTGAATTGGTTACTGATAAGGATTGCGAAGAATTCTTATCTGTTCGTGGAAAAGGATGGGTTTGCGTAGCAGATGATATTGTTTTAGGATTTTCAATAGCAGATTTAAAAGAAAATAATATTTGGGCGTTATTTGTTCACCCGGAATATGAGTCGAAAGGAATCGGAAAGAAGCTGCACAAATTAATGATAGATTGGTATTTTAATCAAACAAAGGAAACGGTTTGGTTAGGTACTTCGCCTGGCACAAGGGCAGAAAGATTTTATTGCTTTCAGGGATGGAAGCAAGTTGGAATGCAGGGCGAAAAGGAAATTAAATTTGAGATGAGTTATGAAATGTACTTAGATAATTTGAAACACAAGACTTTATAAATTATCCAAAATAATAAAAAGATAAAAGCTTGAATAAAAATTCACAATATTGGAATTCCCATCTATGTTGAATTGAATAATAGAGGAACATAAAAAAGTAACTGATTTTGCTAACATAAAAAC
The DNA here is from genome assembly GCA_038213285.1 of Chitinophagales bacterium. GTDB lineage: Bacteria > Bacteroidota > Bacteroidia > Chitinophagales > Chitinophagaceae > Ferruginibacter. Next base: position 859 of record JBBQTL010000134.1, on the reverse strand, counting down.
TAATTTTACAATGCAAACACAAACAACAACAATGAAAGAGTTAATACAGGAAAAATGGAACAAACGGCCGTTAATTATCAGTGGGCCATGTAGTGCCGAAACGGAAGAGCAGGTAATGGAAACATCGACACGTCTTGCTAAAACCGGTAAGGTGGATATCCTGCGTGCCGGCATTTGGAAACCCCGTACCAAACCTGGTTTGTTTGAAGGCATTGGCGCAAAAGGGTTATCATGGCTTGCACAGGCTAAAAAGATTACAGGGCTACCAACTACCGTAGAAGTTGCTACTGGCAAGCATGTAGAAGACTCTTTACACTTTGAAGTAGATATGCTTTGGATTGGTGCAAGAACAACCGTAAACCCATTTAGTGTACAGGAAGTGGCAGACGCTTTAAGAGGTGTAGACGTTCCGGTACTGATCAAAAACCCCATTAACCCCGACCTTGAACTTTGGACTGGTGCAATTGAGAGGATCCAGAAAGCCGGTATTAAACAAGTGGGTATGATTCATCGTGGTTTTTCCAACTATGGCAACACAGAGTTTCGTAATGCACCTATGTGGCATTTACCAATTGAAATGAAACGCAGGTTTCCCGAAATGATTTTAATTTGTGATCCTTCCCATATTTGCGGCAACAGGGCAATGTTGCAATCAGTTGCCCAAAAAAGTATTGATCTTGATTTTGATGGGTTGATGATTGAAAGTCATATTGATCCTGATAATGCCTGGAGTGATGCCAAGCAGCAAATAACACCTGAGCGTTTGGCTGAAATGCTTAATGGGCTTATCTGGCGTTCAGAAAATACGGATGCAAAGGAATTTGTTACTGCTCTGGCAACCTTTAGGGAACAGATAAAC
>JBBQTL010000133.1:0-15786 GCA_038213285.1 Chitinophagales bacterium | reverse complement strand
GTATGGTAAGTGCGATGGAAGGGCTATTGTAAACGGTACCCTTTGGAATAATGGGATCTAATGAATCCTGCCTTAAAGGATAGAGTTTAGCAAAATCTTCTTTCGTAAAAAAACTTCTTGCATTGGTCATCTCAAAATCATCTTCCCCCCCCGCCAAATTCTCCGACATATTTTTTAAGAATAGAGCTGATTTCAGGTTCGTCCATTTTTCAGGTTGATAGCCAAGTAGTTTATACTCCACCGGCAAGTTGCTTTCGGTAAGCGTGGCGATATAGGCATTTACCCCGGCGGTATAAGCATCGCAGCTAAGTTTAGTAAGCGGGTCAGCTTCCATTTCCTTTAAAGACGCTTCTGCAGCGAACACCATGCCCAGTCTCCTGAATTCACGGTCGTGCTTTAGTGCAAGATTTCCTACTATTTCAGTAAGCCTCCCTGCTGCCGCATGGGTTTGCAGTTCCATTTGCCAAAGGCGAAATTTTGCATGTAAAAAGCCCTGCGCAAAAAAAACATCGCTTTCATTCTCAGCAAAAACATGGGGAACAAGGCGGTCATCCAGGTACACTTCCACCTTACCCTTGAGTTGTGGGAATTGCAGGTCGGCATTAAAATCAGCGTTCCTGCTTTCAGCATTTTGCCAAATGCCATGCTGCGGGCTTAGCAATTTGCCAAGTGGAGCCGGTAACAGTAATTTGGTATTCAGCGATACAACCAACCCGGCGGTAATAGCTGTGGAAATAATGAGTGGCAAGATTCGCATTGGATAAATTTATGCCCGTAATTTAATGAAACCTTACCTATCAAACCAAATTAGATTATTTATTTTTGCCGCATGATAACAGACAGCATTGATGTAAAAAACATATTAGGACTTAAGTTACCTACCGATCCACGCTGGGTAAACCTTGCTGAAATGCACCTGGAAGAAATTTTGACCGACCATGCTTATTGCGAGCAAAAAGCCGCTACCACCTGCATTACACTCATTCAACGATATTCCGATAAGGAAAAATTAGTTATAGAATTGAGCCCAATCGTTACGGAAGAATGGGGACATTTCCGGCTGGTACTGGCAGAACTACACAAAAGGAAACTAACATTGGGTAAGCAAAGAAAGGATCTCTATGTAAATAAACTGATTGAGTTTCAACTAAAGGGCGGCAGCCCCGACGACCGGCTGCTTGATCACCTGTTAACAATGGCTTTAATAGAAGCCAGGAGTTGCGAACGGTTTAAAAGATTAAGCGAGGGATTGGATGATGCTTACATGCGGAATTTTTACAGGCGCTTTATGGAAAGTGAAGCCGGCCATTACACCCTGTTTATTGAACTGGCGGAAACCTACCTGCCCAAAGACAAAGTGCGAAAACGCTGGCTACAATGGCTGACCTATGAAAATAAAGTGATGGATGAAATGGATGTGCGGGGTGACAGGATACATTAGGAGGACAATTGATGTAACAGTAAAAGCAGGTATAACCTCAAGATCATTTTACTTCCTGCCTGCTAGTTAGCTTCGAAAGTAAATCATCTCTTCTTCAAAATTGATATAAGGATATTGCTGCAGGAGGCGATTAATTTTCTCCCCGTTGGTTTGTAAAAACTTTTTATGTTGTTCCGATCCGGGATTAAATGGCTTATGATTTCTTGCCCCATTAATGATATTGACTTCTTTCATTAAATGTTGAGAAGACTCATCGATGCAGGCGGTAACAAATTTTTCCCACACATAGTTGGTAGCCGCATAATTGGGATGAACCATATCTTCCGCATAAAAACGATAGTCTCTCAAATCGTCTATTACCAATTCGTAGGCCGGAAAATAGTAAATGTTTTCATGCTCACCGGTTACCTGGTGTACCGCCTGTATGAGCGTAGATTTGCTCAGGTTATTCTCTACAAACCCATCTCTTAAATGCCGCACGGGACTGATGGTGAAAATTATTTTAATAGCAGGATTTACAGAAAAAAGCGCTTCCAGCATCCCGGCAAATCCGGCCACTACTTCGTTGATCATTAACAGCCGTTTATGAAATTTATCCGTGGGTACTTTATGGCAATTGGCTGCTACTTCCCCATTACCCATTTCATATACAAAGGCTGATCCTACAGTAATAAATAACCAATCCGCTTTTTTTATAAAATCATGTGCAGCTTGCTGTGAGTGGTTAATTATCCGCAAGCACGCCTCTATATCGGGATGTGAAAACCTGCTATGATGGTTCCAACTGTTCCAGCATTCGTTTTGATAAAACAAATCCGCCGCGGTGTACTGTTTATTAGCGATATAGGAATGAATGGAATTGGCAATGCTTACCGGATTGAATAAGATTCCATTCGGATTTTCAAGCACGGAAAATTTATGTTGCTTTAGTTTTGTGCCAATATTTTCTGTAAAGCAGGAACCAACCAGCAATAATTTATCCTGGTGATGGATGGTTGTTGAAAATTGCCGGGGAGTAAATTCTAGATGAAAGTTCATGATGTTTTTTGCCGCTAATACACGAATTTACACGAATGTTTTTGAATGGTTCTGTTTGATAAAATTACCGGGAGCATTCCAAATCCGATAGCTATCGGATCATCCTGCTCTGGGCGCAAAAAAAGCAGTATACACTTTTTTTAAAAGGGACTTTCAAAGGTTATAAACATACGCTTATTTCGCCGCCCTTTTGACCTCACCCCCAACCCCTCTCCCAAGGAGAGGGAGCTTGACTCTGAAAGTTCGAAATTGTATTCGATTGGCTATCAGTCACCCAGCAATGGTGTATATATAATTGTCGCCAGCAAGAGGTCGGTGTGGACACCGACCACGGCCCAGCCTCGTCGGTATCCACACCGACCGAAATTAGCAGCGACGATTTGAATGGTTCTGTTTGATAAAATACAGTTACTCAGGCACTGCATTATCATTTAGCAAGGCATTGGTTTTAACTGGCTTTAAATTTGTTACCATCCCGAAACATCAATAAAAGAATAACGGATTAAATTTTAATTATGAAAGCAGGCTACCTCATCCTTTTAACAGTATTTCTTATCAATAATATTACTTATTCCCAGGATATCTTTATAAGCAAAGACACCACTATCAACACCAACTGGAACATACCCGCCGGTACCATTTTAAAATTTGGAAGCAGGGGGCATATCAGTGGTAAAGGCACTATCAGGGGCGGCATTATAGATGCTGCTTTGGGGCAGTGGATATTTGATACCACTTTAACTATCTTTCCCGAAGGAACTTATGGCACTTCATTCAGCGCTAAATGGTTTGGGGCCGGAAGGGTAAAAGATAACAGCACAGCTTTACAAAAAGGGATCAATACCGTTCTTGCCAATACTGAAACCCTCCGGGATTTTTTTATTCCCAAAGGCATCTATCCTTTCAGTAAATCGTTAACTGTTTCAAGCATTTATAAGGGACAGTATATTGGGAGCACCATCCATATTTTTGGCGAAACATCCTTTTGGGATTGTTGTACCGGCACTACATTAAAATATACGGCCACCAATGGCTTTGCACTCGGTCTGCAACTGAATAAAGGAACTGAAATAAATAACCTGGCCATTACCGGTCAATTTAAAGCACCGGCTACTAAGGATTCCGTTTACTATAACACCCCGTTTGAAAAATTTAAAGATGCCAACGGTTTGTGTGGCGAAATGTATGCCGGCATTGTGATTGATTATGATGGCGCTAAAAATTCGGGTGGCTCTACCGGCGTAAAGATCCACGACCTTTCGGTAGGAAATTTCAGCATCAATTATTTGGTAAGCCCAAATGGCAAAACCTTTAATGCAGATATTCTGCTCTTTGAAAATATCCGGTGCGGCGATGCCAAAGTTGGTTTTGCCTCCGGGCAGGCACAGGAGAAAGGCAATGTGATCAGGGGGATTTATTCCTGGGGCAGTGTACACACACTGATTTCCATCGGCAGGTTTGGCAAGGCGCAAGCGGGTAATTACCTGGTTGATGGCGGTAATGTGGCAGGCCGGTGTATCCGGCTTTTTGATATCAATCAAAGCGGGTGGTATTCCACTACTATTGCCAATTTATATTCGGAGAGCCTGGGTACCATTGGAAACATACATTCTAAAATACCAACCGGCATCAGTAATTGTACTTTTCATTTTGTGTTTCCGGCTGTTATCGGCAGGCAAACCCTGTTTTATTCCAATACGGATAAAACCAAATTCAGTAATTGTATCTTCAGGTATTATGGGTCAAACGAGCCTATGAAATTTGCCGGAACGGCGATGTATGATAATTGTACATTTAGCGGAGCACAGGTGAAGGATTAAAATAAAAATCATTTTGGTTGCCGCGAAGACGTTCATACATTTTTCTATGTTAACTTAACGTCTGAACGCCTTAACGGAAATTTACTCCATTGTTAGCTTACCCGTTACTACAAATAAATTAATGGTATATTCGGCGTCAAATTTCTTCTATGAATAAAATCTTTTCCCCCTTATTGCTTGCTGCTACCCTATTTTTCGTTCAACGTGTTTCAGCCCAAAAAACTACCAGCCTTTTTAACGGAACCAACCTGGCCGGATGGCATGTTGATGTGCCTGAAATGGATAACAATCCAACTGCGAAAAACCCTTTCGTAGTAAGAAACGGAATGCTCGTAAGCCTTGGTACACCGGGTGGCCATCTTATTACTGATGCGGTATATAAAAATTACCGGCTTCATATCGAGTACCGCTTTGCAGCAAAGCCCGGTAACTGTGGGGTGCTGGTACATAGCTCTACCTCAAGGGCATTGTATCAGATGTTTCCAAAATCAATTGAAGTGCAGATGGAGCATGGCAATGCCGGCGATTTCTGGTGCATTGTAGAAGATATTGCCGTACCTGATATGGAAGCAAGGCGTGGCCCCAGAGCAGAATGGGGCGGCACAGAGGGTAAAAGAAGGAACATTAAAAATCTTACGGACGGTGCAGAAAAACCGGTAGGTGAATGGAACAGAATGGTCATTGAATGCCTGAAAGATTCAGTAAAAGTTTGGGTAAACGGGCAGCTACAAAATTTCGGTTTCAACGCCACCGTCCAACAAGGACAGATTGCCTTACAGGCTGAAGGATCGGAAGTGGAATTTAGAAAAGTGGATTTTACACCGATCAGGAAACTTAGCAGGAATGGGGATTTTAAACCCAAAAACTAACTTTCAGCCTCCTAAAAAAATTTCACAGGTTTTAAAAACCTGTGAGGTTTGGTAAGGTTGCGTTGAACATACTGCGCCCTTCGGTAATACAATGTGCTACCAGCTTTGGCGTATAAGAAAATCTATTTAGGTATGCTATCCATGTTCTTGTACATGGTATCCGTAGCCGTCTGGTTAGGATCATAGGTACTGGTGGTTTTTTGCTTATCGGCCGGATTAAACTTCATATTACCTGAATCTTCAGTAACCTGTTTTGAACTCTTATTGTCGTTACATGAAATAATCACCAGGGAAATAATTGCTGCCAAACAGGCTGTATTGTGTACGTATTTCATACTCGTTTTTTTAATTGAAGTGCAATTTTTTGCAGCATCAAGGTACATGCTATTGTAGTTAACTATGTTACACTATTGATTTTTTTTATTGCATAATCCACAGTTTTGCCTGCAATTGATCGACCAACGGAGTCATCCGGCACCAGGCAATTTGTTCTTCCTTTTTTATATTTCTGTCACTCCTTTCTTTTATCCCGTCCATTATTCAAATTCCAGGCATAACGCTGCAATACTTTTGGTGGAGAAATCAATGAAACATTCCATCATCAAAAGTAAGCAGCATGAAAAATTTAAAAGCATTTGCACTGTTGGCAGCACTTGTAATCAGCGCTCATATTACAATGGCACAGGATGACGCAACCAATGGCCAACCACGGTCCCCAAAGTGGATTTCTGAAAAAGGATACTGGGTTGTTGAAAGCAATATCAAAACTCCCAAAAGTTCAATCGTCCGTTTTTATACCAACGACCAGCACCTCATATACACTGAAACAGTAGAGGGTGTGGTATTGAACGTAAAGAAAAAAAAGACCCTGATGAACTTAAAAAACGTATTGGAAAAAGTGGTGTTCGCCTGGGAAAAAAATGGGGAATTGAAAGATACCGGTGAACTGGTTGCCGTATTGGGAAAGAAGAAATAATGGAACCTTTATCGGCCATGCCAACACTGCATGAACTACCGGGCCGGATAAGTATCAAAGTGAATCCCGTAATAATTTACGGGATTCACTTTTTGTTGACTAACTGTTTTGATCGATCAATTTATACCGTATAGCTACTTTTCTTATACCATGCTATTAAAAGTGGTTATACTTTATTATTTTAGATAAGTGATACACCATGAAGCAGAACCCATTTATATTTTCAGATGAACCATCCTGGCGCTTAAAGCGGCATTTGGCATTCTGGCTGGTGTGGTGGCTTTTCCAGGGTTTCCTGTATTCCTTCATAGCCATTAACAGCGCAACTGCATACATTGTAAGGCTGCCCACCTCTATTGTGGAGTCGCTAATTTACCTCACAGCACATATATTTTTAACCTATTCGCTGATCTACTTTGTCATCCCGCGTTACATAGTAAAACATCTTTACCGGAAGGCTGCGCTTTGAATAGCCATCCTCTACATTTTTGCCGCAGCCATGTCAACTGCTTTATCACTAACAGCTATTCCTTATGTTCGGGACAGGTTGATGGGCTTTAATTATATCGGTCCGCTAAGAAACCCTACCACAAACGTTTTCTTAGGCTTAATGGCCGGCCTGCGAGGCGCCATCACCATTGGCGGTATTGCAGCTGCCATTAAATTAATGAAATACTGGTATATCAAGGAACAGCGAAACCTGCAGTTGCAAAAAGAAAATATCGAATCGCAGTTGCAGTTGTTAAAGGCACAGGTGCATCCTCATTTTCTTTTTAATACATTAATAACATTTACTCCTACACGCAAAATATCGCCCCGCTTGCTTCAAAGCTCGTGATGGGATTGTCGGATATGCTGCGGTATATGTTATATGAATGTAACCAGCCGCTGGCGCCGCTTTCAAAAGAAATTAAATTACTGCTGGATTATTGCTCGCTTTAAAAAGTAAGGTATGATCAGCACCTCGATCTGCAGATAACGGTACCTGCCAGTAACAGGGAACTATACATCGCCCCATTATTACTTTTGCCATTTGTAGAAAATTGTTTTAAACACGGTGCCAGCAACCTGGTAGAGCAGGCATGGATCAGCCTTACCATTTCAATTGACGGCAGGCGAAAGAAAATGAAACTGATCAACAGTAAACCGGTAGATGAGAAACAAGCTGCATCCAATAAAAGAGGTATAGGCATTGCCAATGTACGTGCCCGGCTGGACCTATTATATGCAGGCAAATATGAATTGATCATCACCAATGAGCTGGAAGTGTTTATTGTAAACCTAGCGCTTGAATTAGAACCGCAAATGCCCCATTTCACCCCTGTTTCCGAACAACAATTAGTTACCCATGCAAACGTATAAAAAGATTCGCTGCCTGATAGTAGATGATGAACCACCTGCCCGTGAAATAATCTTGCGTTATATTGAACAAATTCCCATGTTGGAACTCACCGGTGAATGCGCCAATGCCATACAGGCACTTACACTTCTTCAGCAAACAAAGGTGGACCTTATATTCCTGGATATCAGGATGCCCCAACTAAACGGAAATGAATTTCTGAAGACCATCAAAAATCCTCCTAAAGTAATTTTCACCACGGCCTATCCTGATTATGCGATTGAGGGATATGAACTGGATGTGGTGGATTATCTTTTAAAACCAATACAATTTGATCGCTTTTTAAAGGCCGTCAATAAAACATTTGAATTAAGCCTCGTGCAGGAAACAGGAACAGCATCCGTACCCAATGCACCCAATCATACAGAATCATTCGTTTATTTCAGGGCCGACCGTAAGATGGTAAAAGTAATGTTGCGGGACATTCTCTATATTGAAAGCATGAAAGATTATGTAAAGATATTTACCACTTCGGGGCAGATCATTTCCAAACAATCGATCACTTCAGTGGAAGAAATGCTGCCGGAAAAAAAATTCATTAGAACCCATCGTTCCTTTATCATTTCAATTGAAAAAATAAAATCATTTACCAATGAGTTAATTGAAATTGAAAAAGCGGAAATACCGATCGGGAAACTGTATCGGAATACGGTGATAAAAATGCTGGGATATAAATAAACGTACTAATACCGGGTCATGATTTATGAAAGTCACAAATCATGACCCGTATATAAACAAGTATTACAAATTGTTGAGATTCACAAATTAAACCTGCTGCGGTTAAAGCCCGAAGGGAATTGAAATATAAGTAGCCGTGGGTAAAACCCATGGTTATTGATAGTATATCTCAACAGCCCCAACGAGGTTGAATATAAAGAATATGCATTAATTCAACCCCGTTGGGGTTGTTGAACCGAAAAATTTCATCCCCGGGTTTTACCCGGGGCTATTCAAATTAAACCCTTACCGGGTTTTTGCCTTCAATTTTAACTTGCGAAGGATCAGGGTTTATGAAATTACTTGCTCATCTACCAACTCTCCATAATCCACCAGCAACTCTTCTCCATTTGCAATATCCCTTAACGCTTCAAAAAATTCGCCTTCATTGATGGAGATTATATTGGGCATATCTGAATGATTGAGAAAATTTACGAGGTCCATTTTCTTAAACCCATATTCCGGTATATAATAGTTTTCTTCATCAAACAGGCAATAAGTTTCAACAAGGGCTTTTGAATGGGCAGGCAATTGGTCAATATCAATTTTAGGAACAGGTATCCATTCATCATGACCGCTTATTGATTTTGAGAACATATCGCGGCACCCCTTCGGTATATCCCGGATTGCAAAAACACCAATCCCTTCAATGGGCGAAGGCTTTATCATTACATAGGTGTTACCTGCCAACTCCGCCAACAATGCGGTTTTATTCATGTGCTTGAGTGGTAGAATGTCTCGAATTTATTTACTGGTTACCAAACGTTCATTTACACTCACCAGTTCCACATCCGGTTTTGACTCATCGGTTAATTTAACTTTACCACGGTCGTTTCTTATCACTCTTGAAAACAAGGAGATTTCCTTATCAAACAAAAAGCGGAAAAATAGTTTTGTCCAGGAAGTATGGTAAAACAACGTATTGTAAAAGGAAGGGGCACCCGCTCTTATTTGTGGCAACCTGTTCCATGGTACAGAAGGAAAGTCGTGATGCTCGTTGTGAAAACCAACATTAAAAGCCACTGTATTCAGTGGCCCGTAATAACTATAGGTTTCCTGCTCGCCATGGGTTAAATAATGCTCCTGTATCCACCTTGCACCCAGGGGATGCAACCCAACCGAAAAGAAGAAACTGAATAATAAAAAGAAGATGGCCTTTGGGCCCATCAATAATGTAACAGCAAGGATGAAGGCAATTTGTACTGCCCAGTTTAATGCTACCCAACCATCAAAAGGCTTAATTTCCTTTAGCCTGTTGATTCTAAACACCTGGAAAAGCGGGTAAAACAATAACCAAAGCACTTTACCAATAAAATAATTATTGATCAGTTTTGCCTCCCATTTATTAGGCAAATCGGCATCCAGTTCGTGTACGCCCTGGAAAGAATGATGCTTGATATGGTATCTTTCAAACGAAACTGAACTGGGAAATAGTTGGGGAATATTAGCAAATATACCAGCCAGCCTGTTGGCTTCCGGCTTTTTGAACAATAACCGGTGAGCACATTCGTGTATCATTACAAACAATGCATGATCTGCAAAAGCACCCAACAAATAGGCCGCTCCCACCACAATCCACCATGATTGGCCAGACACCAGCCAGGCCATTCCTACCTGGAACAAAACCAGTCCGATGATTGCGAATATGGTTACCGGATTTTTGCCGATTAATTTCCTGATGTGTGGATGTTTTTTTAGGATTTCCTTGGTTCTGATACGATGTGGCTCAGAAAATTCCGAGAATACAAAATTGCTTTTCTTAATCATGGCCGAAATATATTACATTTTTGAATAAAACTCCTTCATTGATTCAAATATTATCGTTTCATGCGATTATTTTTCAGACAAACGATATTATTTGATGATGCATATTCCTGGCTATTTAAACTAAAGTGCAGGAAAGTTTAGTTGGTGAGGAATTGTCAATAAACTGCCTTTTACGTAATCCATCAATTCATTTTAATATTGTCAAAATCCGATATTATAAAATACAAGCGTGATTGATTCCAAAAAATATCATTCGTATCGATAATTTAAATGAAATTGAAACAGCAAGAAGTATATCTCATATAAATACCATTTCAAATGTTTGTATTCAATTTTGTTGGCGATAGCCCTGCTTCGGGGCTATCTGCACGAACACCAACAACGGAGAAAAATATTACTCATATTTACAATCTTTAAAATTAGCCCGAAGCCCACTCGTTACCGTTGTTGCGTGTTGTGCGGCTGACGATGCGGCAATGGAAACACCAACAACCTGCAAGCAATTTTGTTGGCGATGACCCTGCTTCGGGGCTATCTGCACAAACACCAACAACGGCGAAAAATATTGCTCATATTTACAATCTTCAAAATTGGCCCGAAGCCCACTCGTTGCCGTTGTTGCGTGTTGTGCGGCTGACTATGCGGCAATGGCAACACCAACAACCTGCAAGCAATTTTGTTGGCGATGACCCTTCTTCGGGGCCATTAGCACTAATACCTCCTACGACGGAAAGAGGAATATGACTCCTATAACTTTCATTAAAAATACCTGCAAATTCTTCTTACTGGTTTTTTTAATAAAAAAGACCACCAGTATAAACTGATGGTCTCCGGCTGCATAGGCCGGCAGATTATTTGTTGAACATTCGGTTAACTGTTAGTTACCGGAGCTGTCCATGACTGATCTGTAGATTGCATGAATACCTCCTTTTTATTTGATGAATTATAAATGTACCAATTTTTTAAAACCCATCCATCAACCGGATGAAGATTTTTACAGATACAGGCCTTGTAGGTTCAGGCCGCAGCCTGAACCTGAGGTCACGTCATCAAATCTCCAGCTTTTCCAGTACCAGTAATGTTTCCATTAATTTATTCCAGGCAAGCTGCCATTCATCTTTAGCGGAATGTACTTTATCATGGTCTGTTCCCTCTTCGCTGCCTTTTTCCTTCATATAGGCTTCCAGCTTTTCAAGAGCCTCTTTATTCAGTTCTTCCAATTTGTTTTTATGATCCATATATTGATTTTTTATACTCAAAAGTTACGGATAAAATACCAGTTAAAACAATTATTAATTGACCAGGCAACTGATATTTGGAATTAAATAATTCAGACTTTATTTTTCAAAAAAAAATAGCGAGGTAATCATTTTCCAGGCAATATCCTTTCTTATACAAATTAATCCTTATCGGTATTGTGGAAAATATTTTGCGATGAGGGACGTTATCATTTCGGAAGTCATCGGCTTATTGCATAATTCCGATACCACGGAAATACTCAATGCTTTTAATTTGTCGTCCGGGTTTAAAGAAGTGGATAGCATGATAATAACCGGCGACTGCGGCAGGCTGTCTTTTATATCCCTGAACTTTTCTAAAAATTCCCATCCATCCATAGCAGGCATTTTAATATCAAAAAATATAATCTGAGTTCTATGTAAATTTATTCATGATGTAGAAATGTCATACCGGGCTTACAGGACAGGTTTTAAATATTTAGAAAATCTGAAGTTGGAGTTAAATAACATATTTTTGAAAAAATATAAAAAATGGCTACTACAAAAATTACAGTAAATAATAACGGATCGCTTAAAATTGAAGGTGATTTTGAAATCGTTGACAGATCGGGAAATAAATACGATTTAGGAGGAAGGGAAGTGTTGGGAATTTGCCGTTGCGGCCTTTCTAAAAACAAACCTTTTTGCGATGGCTCACACAACGGGCATTTCGAACACAATGCTGAAGCTTTCGCATTGCCTCCAAAGAAAACAATTTAATATTACCTCAACGAAGTATTGGCTGATACGGAATACATGCAGCGTGATGCATGGCTACCACTTCAAATTCCGGAATGAAAGCATCCATTAAAAAATCGGGGCAATTTCAGCGTCGCCCCGGTTTTTAATTGATAAAAAATGATCTCTTTTGTAATTAAGATACTACTCCATCGTTGCTTCTTTACAAAGATCTTACCATGTCCATTGCTTCAACTGCCATCCGCTGGTTGTATTCAAATGCAAGTTGTTTGTGATTGATGATATCCACAATGGTACCTATCAAACAAAGCCCACCGGTAAAAAAATACAGGATACCCATACCCACTTGACCCACTACAAATCGTTGGATTCCCCCGGCCAATATAAAGCCAAGGAGGCAGCAAAGCAGGATGGTCTCCGCTTTTTTACGCTTCCCATTATACAGGGAAATAAATAATTGAAATTTATCATCTGGTAAGGTACTGGTAATTGATTGCAGATAGGCCAGTTCATCGGGTTCAACCGCGGGTATTAAAGAAATTAAATCAGACTTCATGTTGAGGTGTTTTTATTGGATAAAATAATTGTTTTATTCTGAAAAATATTATCCCCAGCGCCGGTATGCCAAACAGGTGCTCATGGAAGGATTGCGTAAAACGCAAGTGCAAGGCATGATGCATGGAATGTCCTAATCCGCAACCCGGGCAACTATCAAAACCTGCGAACCGGAACAAACACAGCGAGGGTTGTGCAGTGCCTGCTTCCATAAAAAAAAGTAACAATACACCGGTTATCCAAAAAAGTAACTCAAAGTGCTTCCTCACCTGGTTTTTTATAAGGTGAAAGCCGGCAGACAGGTATTGGTTCTTACTAATTGCCTTTGTCATCCTTTTCAACTTCGCCTTCATCTTTGATATTTGTTTTTGGAACCGGCAGTTTACCCCGCTTATAAATGATCAAACCATTTAAAAAATTACGCAATACCTGGTCGCCGGCTTCCACATAACCGGGATGATCTTCATTCCTGAAAAGATCACCCAATGCACCTTTGGTTATTTTAAAGTCTACCAGTTCAAGTATTTTAATAATATCATCGTTGCGCAATGAAAGAGCCACTCTAAGCTTTTTTAATATATCGTTGTTGCTTAACATTGAATCTTTTTTTAGAAAATAAGGGCTGGTAAATATAGTTCAATTGAACTTAAAATTATGAGTGTAATTGGATGGCAAAGTATCAGGTGGCAGCATTTTTAAAACGTCGCCCCTGAATTTCCAATTTAGCAGGTCTTGCGATGAATAGCAGCCAACAAACCGGTAATTAATATCCAGGTTTTTACTACGTTGTTCGCCATACCAATAATAAATACTTTTAATTTTTATTTTGCCTCCGCCATGTGCCTGTATATGATTTGAATCTTCGTCAGTCCATATTTCGCCCGGTCTAAATACTTTCAATTCATTCTTATTTACTTTTGTTATTCAGCAGGCTGTAATGAATAGAAGCTTTATAGAATAGAATAGCATATAATATAACTTCCAATGCGTATTTTCATTGCATTTGTATTTTTTAATTTTTAGTCTGCATAAACGAGGTTCAACTGGTAAGAAATGAATTACTTTTTACGAAATTAAATACGGCTATTTGACCTTTTGTTACTATTTCATCTACATCAACAATTATCAACTTTGATTTAGCAACCGGGTTAATTATATCAAGGGCAAAAGTATAGGCTGTCAATAAGGTCGGGTTTGCTGCCAATGTAATTTTATCTCTGTTATTTATTTGCAAATCACCGAGCTCAGTTCCAATAAGCAGGCCACTCAGGTAATAATAATTTTCTTCTTCGGTAAGTTTATTAAGCAAAATATTGGTACGTACTAAAAAACAATTGTGAAGAATATTTGACTGCCTGCTCATTAATACTCCTTTTTTAAAATTTTCAAAATTTTTTGGTTCATTAAGCCCCTCTCCTTTTTTAACAGAGAGAGCGAGGATTGTATTTTTACAAAGTGTGTTAAAAATTTCACCTGTCATATACGTTTTAAAATCCACAATTTTTCCATCTTCAACTTGTATATGCTTTGAATGTGTACCCGGAAAAAGATAAAGGGAGCTTTTGGAAGAATAGCATCCTGCCAATTTTGTTTCTTCACCTCTCATAACATCACATTTATTTGCTGCCCCGGAAATAATAAATATCAGGTGTTTAAAACTTGCATCTGAATTAATAGTGTATGTTATTAAATCAGCCCCATCAGCAATTAAAGGAATATTTTTATACGCCAGTTCCACCATTCCAATCGAGGATGACGCCATACCTGAAATTATTACGGGAACCCCATCTAAAGGAGCAGCAATTTTTGTATTGATTTCTTTAATTTTTTCAGACAAAAACGATTTATAATAATCAAGCCGGTTGCTGTTAGATGTATTTTGCCTCCATAATTTAAAAAGTAACCCCATGCCCTCCTCGGAGGATACCTCTGCTAATACACTTAAGTCTTTTATATTAACCAGCTTTAAACGGAAATTAGAATTCCCCCAATCGCAGCTTAAAAAATATTCCATATTCATAAATAAAAAATTTTCAATAATCATTTCTATCAAACAATCTGTTTCCGAAAATTGCCAGCCTCATAATTGGCTTTAACTTAATATCTAATTTGTTGCCTTTGAAAAACTGTTTACATTAGTTACATCATCCGTTGCACTTTCACCAGTTGAAACAACGAATTGACAGCTACATGTGCAGTTTTACTTTTTACACCATATCATGTCTTTAGTTGCTACTGTTGCCTGTTTATCCTTATTGTTTTTAGTACCGCAACTATAACAGCTAAGCAGGAAGCACCATAAAATAATGGTAACAATACATTTCATAATTGTATAGTAAAAATGAAATAATCATTCATAAAAATTAAAATCAATAGTTTTCACACTGGCATTGATTCATCGGGTATTATTTGGTCTTTGCTTCAATGCGGATTAAAATTATGGGGTACAAGGTGCTACGCAACAGCCACCCAATAGTACCCATCAGTCTGATACCAAATCCTTACTCACTTCTATACGCTCCACTTTACCTACTAAAAATATATAGCACAACGCACCAGTAATACCCAGGCTGCCAACCAAAATAAGAGCCGGTGCAAAACTGCCATCAGTTACCAGGAATCCAATAATCAATGGAACAAAGATTGCCGCCAGTCCGCCGATAAAATTGAATACACCGCCTGTTAAACCAACTAAATGTTTAGGTGCTAATGTTGAAACAAACACCCAGGTAATTGATGCAAAGCCATTTCCAAAAAAAGCAATACACATAAACATAATAATGAGTGCAGGGCTGCTTACATAATTGGCCCCGATAATAGAGGTGCTGAGCAAAAGTCCTGTAATGACAGGTACCTTACGGGCCATGCCTGTTGACAGTCCTTTCTTAATCATATAATCTGACAAGAAACCAGAAAGCAAAACACCTGCAAATGCAAAAAGAAAAGGCACCGATGCTAAAAAACCTGATTTAATAAAATCCATACCCCTGTATTTTACGAGGTATGTAGGAAACCAGGTAAGAAAAAACCACATAGTTCCACCCAAAGAAACCTGGCCAAGATACATGCCCCATAATTTTTTATGACTGCATAATTCTTTGAGATCTCTCCATTTAAAAGGTTGTGATGTGCTTTTATGGTTTACATTTTTCCTATTAATAAGGCCGCCGCCTTTTTCTATGTATTGCAGTTCAGCTTCATTCACCGTGGCATGTTCAAGCGGATCAC
>JBBQTL010000132.1:0-15799 GCA_038213285.1 Chitinophagales bacterium | reverse complement strand
TTTGCCTTTACCTGTCCGCTGATTACCAAAGCGGATGGTGGAAAATTTGGCAAATCAGAAAAAGGAAATGTATGGCTGGATGCTGCGAAAACATCACCTTACCAGTTCTACCAGTTTTGGCTAAACGCTGCCGATGCCGATGCGGCCAGGTACATCAAAATATTTACTTTTTTATCCAAAGCTGAAATTGACGAACTGATTACCCAACATACCGGCAATGAACACCAGCGCCTGCTACAAAAAAAACTGGCAGAAGAAATCACGTGTTTTATACATGGCCGTTCCGAATTTGAATTTGCAGTAAAAGCTTCCGGCATATTATTTAATAATGATACAGCGGAAATATTACAACAGTTGAATGAGGAACAATTATTACAGGTGATGGATGGTGTACCGGCTGTAGATTTTTCCAGAACAGCATTACAGGAAGGAGTAGATGTAGTAAGCTTTTTAGCCGAAACAAAAATTTTCCCCAGCAAAGGCGAAGCCCGAAAAATGGTGCAGGGCGGAGGCGTAAGCATCAATAAAGTAAAAGTAGAAAGCATCGACTATACCGTACCGGAAGAAGCATTGCTAAACGGTAAATATTTACTGGTACAAAAAGGAAAGAAAAACTATAACCTGGTGAAAATTTCGTGAGAGGTGATCCGACAGCTATCGGATGGGCTATTGGTGAATGGGCAATCGTCAATCAATGTTGTTGACTTAAGAAAATGTTTTGTGGACCAGCAGTTACTTTTCATGGCATCATCGTTGTGTCACTCGCTTGTGCGAATGAAGCTTTGGGCAACAATTATATCAACAGTCCTTAGTAAACCACATTGAATGGTCAATGGTCAAAGGCCGATAGTTAATTTGATCAAACAAATGCACTCATGCCTTCTTCATTTTTGTGGGTCGAACATAATATATTTCCTGCCCGCCCAGTTGTGGTTTGGGATAGCCATTGCTATCTTTCAATTCACCGCTAAATATTACGCTTAGTCCGTGAATTTTCAAATCACCGGAAATGTCGCCACAAATAATACCCGTCCTTAATCCATCGATGGTGCCCGGGATGGGGGCATTGATCACCCATTTTTCTAATTCATTGCTATAACTGAGCCTGCCGGTTAAATCGTTTACGGTCATCACCGTTCTCCTGTTACTGTCGCATATATCTCCTTCCCGGGCATGACTGTCTTTTATACATCCTGTTGCAATCATCATTGCAAATGCCAGTAAGGAAATTAAAGGGAAGGGTATTACTTTCATGTTGTCATTTTGCTGTTGACAAACAATGGAGAAAAATGGTTGCAAATGAGATGGGAAAATTTTGTAATCAGTAGGTACAGGCCGCGGCCCACTGTCATTTAGGTAAGGATTTCAATTACCACGCCCGCCGCTGCGGACGAGGCAAAAAAACAGATCAAATACATACGGCTTTAGCCGAAATCGTTATTTGGCTAAGGCCGGTAAGAGAATAATATATCTTATCACCGTCCGCCGCGGCGGACGGTGCAATTCAAATAGCTTGCTTAACTTAACGACATTGGGCCGCGGCCTATTCCTGCCGGTTGCAGCATAAATAAAATTGGACGGCCATTAAAATGTTTGAGAAAAATACCCGATTATACCTCAGTCACTTCCACCTCAAATTCCCTTTGCAGTTCATTGATTACCTGGCGCAGATGCGTTGAAACTATTTGTACCAGGCCCGAAAGCGAATCATGTCCGGTGCCCGTTTTGCCAATCCTTTCAATTTCGCGGATGGGGTTTCTTAATGATACAATGCCAATATTATCAATGCTTGGCTTTATTTTATGTGCAATGGCCGCCATTTCCTTAAAATTATTGTGGTGATAGCTGGATTCCATTTCTGCTACCTGCACGGGCGTTTGTGCCATAAACATGTTGACCATCTTCTGCACAAAAAATTGATTTCCCCTGCTAATTGCCCTGATGGAAGAAAGGTCATATAATTTTACAGTTTTAACTTTGCCGGATACGTTAATGATTGTATCCCGCTGGCTTTCCTCCAGCCAGAAAGAAACTATTTTAAGCAGGTCTTCTTCCTTAAATGGTTTAGAGAGATAAGCGTTCATCCCTCCATCCATACATTTTTCATTATCCCCTTTAATGGCATTGGCAGTTAAAGCGATAATGGGCAATCGAAGGCTGATCTCCTCCCTGATAATTTTAGTGGCTTCCATGCCACCCATTACTGGCATTTGGATATCCATCAATACCAGGTCTGTTTCGTATTCCTTCAACAGTTCAATCGCTTCCCTGCCGTTTACCGCTTCCTGTGTAATGGCGCCGTAATTATGCAGGATTGTTTTCGCTACTAACCGGTTCATATTATTATCATCTACCACCAATATTTTTTTATTGGCAAGCATATCTTTATTGATGGAAAATTTTTCTTTGGAAGGGATATCATCCATCGTCCCTTTCATAAATTCCACTTTAAATGCTGCCGTGGTTCCTTCACCTTTTTTACTCTTTACAATTATTTCGCCCCCCATCAGTTCTACCAGGTCTTTACAAATACTCATCCCTAAACCCGTACCACCGTACTGCCTTGTTACGGAAACATCTTCCTGCGAAAATTTTTCAAACAAATTCTTTACAAACATTTCCTCCATACCAATACCGGTGTCTTTTACTTCTACCATCACCAGTTGCCTGGTGGCAGTTTCATCCAGCACTTTGCAGGATATATCAATGGTACCGGCTTCGGTGAATTTGATAGCGTTACTGATCAAATTCAATAATACCTGGTTAAGACGGTAAGGATCACCCATCAGTACGGGAGACATAGCTGCATCGCAATTTGAAATAGTGATGCTCAACCCTTTTTCTTCAGCCTTGTGCGTCATTACCTGCGTTGCCCGGCTTACAATATCTTTTGGCTCAAAGCCGATGCATTCCAGGTTAAGCTTGCCAGCTTCTATTTTTGAAAGATCAAGTATATCATTGATAATTACCAGCAAGTTTTCCGATGCGGAGTTAATGGTATCCAGGTAAAAGAGTTGCTTGCTATCCAGTTTTGTTTTTGTTAACTGGTTGGTCATACCCAGGATGGCGTTCATCGGCGTGCGGATTTCGTGGCTCATATTGGCAAGGAAAACTTCCTTGCTCCGCGTGGATTCCTCTGCCTCTTCCCTTGCTTCTATCAGGTCTATCTCAAGCTGCTTCTGGTCTGTAATATCCAGGTGAATGCCAATAGACCCTACCAGGTCGCCGGAATCATTGTAACGGGGCGCCCCGCTTATCAGCCACCACCTCAATTGTCCTCTTTTATTTTTTACCGCAATTTCATAGGCATCCAGTGAGCCTCTTTTGCGGGCTTCATTTTTACTTTCTATCAGCTCTATATTTTCCTCTTTCACATAAATATGAGATGCTTTTTTTCCAATGAGTTCATCATAATCGTAGCCACTCATATCACAAAAACTCTGGTTGGTAAATACTACTTTTTCTTCCGTATCTACTTCCAGCAAACCGAGGTTCATATTGGCAATAATGTTCCGGTATTTCTGCTCTTCTCTTTGCAATAATTCTTCCGCCTGTTTACGTTCAGTGATATCGGTATGTGTACCTATGATCTTTAATGGCTTGCCGTCTTTGGTTGATTCAATCACTACACCCCTGTCCATTACCCAACGGATAGACCCGTCTTTATGCAGGATCCGGTATTCCAGGATATGATGATCAATCTGGCCATGACGGTACTTTGCATCATTTTGTTCGAGTGTCACCTTGTCATCAATGTATGTTCTGTCCCACCATAAATTCGCATTGTCAGTAAATTCATCAAAAGCATAACCCAGCAGGTGGCTCTTGGTAATGGAAAAATAGGTTTTACCCGTGCTAAAATCATGCTCCCATACATTGTCGCCAATTTTTTCAAAGGCTCGTCTAAAGCGTGATTCATACTCACTTAATTTAACCTGGTCTTCCTTTTCTTTAGTAATATCTTCCTGCAAAGAAAAGAAACCTGTTAACTCACCATTCCCATTGCGGATAGCCTGCCCCTGTATCCTCAGCCAGTACTGTCCGCCGTTTTTGTTATAATTTAATATTTCACAATTAAACGGATTGCCTTCCGAAATTTGTTTTTTTAAATAAGCAATGGTATCGGGATTGGTATCGGGGCCCTGTAATATTCCCGGATTTTTACCTCTCACTTCTTCCAGGGTGTACCCTGTAATTTTTACAAAGCTTTTGTTAACCCATGTTATAAGGCCCTGTGCATCAGAAATGATTACGGAATTGATATTGTCTTCGGCTATAAGCGATAATACCCTTAACTGTTCTTCCCTTTCCTTTTCGTGGGTAATATCATCCATCATAGCAAAATACTGGCTTACATTTCCTGCATTATCTAAAATGGATTGCCCATTCAACCTTCCCCAAAACCAGCTCCCATCCTTACGGTACATGATCACTTCGATGGTAAACCCTTTACCGGCATAAAACGCATCCAGCATTCCTTTAACCGCATTCATTTCGGTTAAAGGGCCGGCGCAAAGCTCAATCGCCTTTTTACCAATTGCCTCTGCTGCTGAATAACCAGTAAGTTTGGTAAACCCTTCATTGATCCAGTTAATAACGCCAAATGCATCGCTAAAGCCAACACCATTGTCGTTTGCACTGGCCACCAATGATAACCTTTTCAGTTCATTCTCTGTTTCCTTTTCGGCAGTGGCATCGTTATACTTCCACAAGTGACCCTTATATTCATTTTCCACATAGATGGGCACGTAATCCCTTATTAATATCCTGCCGTCTTTCATCAACAGCTTATCGCCTACCACCAGTTTTTTATCCTTTAGTAATTCTTCAATGCGGACAATAAATTTTTCGGGTTGCTCAAATAAGTGTTTGGACTGGTCTGCAGAATCAGCGCAGTAGCGCCCAACAAGTAATTCTGGCGGCGCGGGGATTAAAAACATATCACAAAACAACTGGTTGGTCAACACGATGTTCCTGTTTTCATCTTCCAGTAAAATACCATTGTGCAAATTTGAAATTAACTGAGATAAACGGTTGGCAGTGGCGGATAGATGATACTCAGAATTTTTTAGTTCCCGTTCCACTATTTTCCGTTTGGAAATCTGGTCATTCAGGTAAGCAAGCGTATCCAGCAGGTTATCTTCATTCATATCCACTGAAACAGCATTTTCGTTTGTGCCTTCCACATTTTGAATCGCTTCTTTCAGATTTTTAATTCCCTGTTTTTTTATACCTATTTCCGCTTTCAACTGATCGTTCACCTTGGCATATTCCAGCTCGCTAATATGAAAAGCGTGTAATGAAAGCGCATGGTCTTTTTCGTAGGCATTGTATGAATTATTTACCGCCTTTATAAAGTGCATTACTTTCTCCTGTTGCAAACAATCGTCGCCCAGGTATTTCTTTATTTGCTTTTCCAGCAGCTTATTCAGGTTCATTACAGGTAAATTAAATTTCATCAAATGTGGTGATGGTCATTGTTTGATTGTGCAGCTCACATTTACTATTGCTTGAAAAGGGAGAAATTTCACCGTAGGAGTAAAAACCGGTTAGCAAGGTATTTTTCCCAAAAACCTCCTGTACTGCTTCTACCTCTTCCTCTGTCCTGGTATCCAGTATTATTTTTCTTCCCACGCAACTGATCAGGATGGCCAGCCTGGGATTGGGCACCAGTCTGGAGGTAAATGTTTGTCGTGCTGCACCGTGGGCAGCGTCAATTAATTTATCAAAATTTGCCTTCATCAACCTGATTTTAGCCCCTTCCGGCACATCGCCTGCAAATACCATACTGTTTGATTCATTGTCTATGGAAAGGATGGTTCGTACCACCGGTTCGCCTGTGCCGGACAATTTTACTGAAAGCGGGAATAATAAGGCAGAACCTGGTAATTCATCTGCATAACTCCCCAGGTATTTCTTATATACATCCAAGGCATTTTCATTATTGATTTCAAATAGCTGGTTTGCTTTGGAACGGGTTACCACTCTTTCGGGTCCAAACATTTCCCAACCACCCATTGAACCATGCGCTACTTTCAATTGACTGCTATAAAAGCCGATGGCTACAATCTTACCGGATTCCGGTTCGGCATTTAATCCCACCAGTGTGGAATGAAAAGAAGTGCCATCACCCGCAAGCCCACCGGTAACGGGCACCTTGTACTGAATGTACTCGTTGATGCCATTCACCAGTTCACTTCCATTTACTTTTCCCCCGTCAGACAAGATCATAATATAACAGAGGTCATCTGATAATTCGAATTGTTTTACCAGGGCAAAGCCGGCATTAAAACTATCCTGGTAAAAGTCATCAATTGATACCATGGCAGTTTTAATACGTGTTTTGTCAAATTCAACAGCGGTTACAGCAACTGAATGTTCCATTACTTTATCTTCAAAAATTTCACCGGATGTTGAGCAAAGAATAATTTCAGCCGCAGGATATTGCTGATGCAGCAGGTGATGGATATTGTCTGTTTTGAGTATTTCTTTATCGCCAAAGCCCAGCACCAACTGAACTTTACCAGTATCCAACAGATCACTTTTTTCACTGGTATTCAATTGACCATTGGAGTACGAACTGATTAAAACTTTCATTTGTGTTATTTAATTATGATAATCAAAAGTTGATAAAAAACAGGCATTACTTCCACGAGGTTCATTTTATTTATGCTGCTATTCATTCATACCTGCTATACTTTCGCCCGGGAACTCTATTTTTAATTCATTGACCGCCCTTGCAATGGTCGCTTTGATGGTAGCAAGCGACTGAATTATCTTTTCGTCATTTATTTCCCCGTTGGCTGCTTTTACGATGGCTGCCAGGTGCTCCCTTAATGTTACAATCCCCATATTATCCAATACGGGTTTCAATTTATTTGCAAGCGCCGCTACTAACTTGTAATTGCCCTGCCGGTAATTTTCCTCCATTTCAGTTGCCTGTACCGGGGCCTGTGTAATAAATGTATGTACCATCCTTTCAACAAAGTCTTTATTACCCCGGCTAAGCATCTGAATACCCGACAAATCATACAACTGTCCGAATGAAGATGTGGTAACTGAATCTATTCCTGTAGCGGCTATTTGATTTTGATTCAGCCAAAAAGCCACCATATTCAACAAATCTTTTTCATTGAAAGGTTTTGACAGGTAAGCGTTCATACCAGCTTCAATGCATTTATCATTATCCCCTTTAATGGCGTTGGCCGTAAGTGCGATTACCGGTAATGACTTACTGATTTTCTCACGAATGATTCCGGTGGCAACCATCCCATCCATTACCGGCATTTGAATATCCATCAATACCAGCTCAATATCTTTTTCTGCCAGGATATCAACAGCTTCCTGCCCGTTTACTACTTCGGAAATAACAGCTCCGTAGTTCTTCAATATAGTAGAGGCAACCAGGCGGTTCATCCGGTTGTCATCTACTACCAGTATTTTTTTACCGGAAAGCATATTGGCATCAAAAGCAAATGTTTGCTTAATTGGTAAATTTCCGGCAGTTCCTTTCTCAAACTCAATTACAAATGAAATAGTGGTACCAACTCCCTTTTTACTTTCCACTTTCATTTCGCCACCCATTAATTCAACCAGGTCTTTACTGATGCTCATACCCAGGCCGGTGCCGCCATACTGCCGGGTAACGGACGTATCTTCCTGCGAAAATTTTTCAAACAGGTTTTTTATAAACTGCGTATCCATCCCGATACCGGTATCGTGAACGGATACCTGAAGTGTTTGATGATGCATCCCATCCTTCAACACTGCAACTGAAATATCCACCAAACCTTTTTCTGTAAATTTAATTGCATTGTTCACCAGGTTGAGCAATACCTGATTCAACCGAAAAGGGTCGCCCATTAGCACCGGCGAAATAGCATTATCCATACTGCCCATATTGATGGCCAGTCCTTTTTCCTCTGCTTTGTGACTCAATACCCGAATGGCACGGTTCACCATTTCGGCCGGTTCAAATCCTATCTTTTCAAGCTGCAGTTTACCGGCCTCAATTTTTGATAGATCCAAAATATCATTGATGATAAACAACAGGTTTTCCGAAGCAGACATAATCGTATCTAAATAAAACTGTTGTTTGCTATCGAGATTTGTTTTGGCCAGTTGGTTCGACATTCCCACAATAGCGTTCATCGGTGTTCTTATTTCATGACTCATATTGGCAAGAAAAACTTCTTTGCTGCGGGTAGATCCTTCTGCCTGCACCCTGGCTTCGATCAAATCGATCTCCAGCTTTTTTTGCATGGTAATATCCAGGTGAATGCCGATAGAGCCTACCAGTTTACCAGAGTCATCAAATCGCGGCGCACCACTTACCAGCCACCATCTTAGCTGACCCCTTTTGTTTTTTACCGCAATTTCATAGGCATCAGATATACCTGTTTTTCTTTCCAGGTTTTTGATATCCATCATGGCCTTGTTTTCCCCTAATATAAAAATTTCGCTGGGCACTTTACCAACCAGTTCATCATAATCATATCCACTCATCTCGCAAAAACTATGGTTGGCAAAAAGTATCTTTTCCCTTATATCCACTTCCAGCAACCCAAGGTTCATATTGGCGATAATGCTCCTGTATTTTTCTTCTTTGGCCCTTAACTGGTCTTCCGCTTTTTTCCTTTCGGTGATATCGAGCATAAAGCCCGTAAAAACTTTTGATCCATGCTCGGAGTAGTACGAAAAAGAAGAAGTAACAGAATGCCAGATCAGCCCCTTTCCCGGGGTTACAAGCCTTGCCTCACAATAAAATGGTTCCAGTGTTTCTTTGGAAATTTTGTTTTTGGATTCAATCATGGCAATATCATCCGGATGGACATAGTCGTGGTAATGATGAAATTCATCAGGAGTAATTCCAAATAATTTGGTAATGGCCGCACTGACATACCTCAGTCCTTCGGTACCATCCTTTCTGAATTCATATTCATAAATAACGCCGGGGATATTATCTGATAAACTTTTAAATTGCCTTAGCCGTTGTTCCAATGCCAGCTCGGTAAACTTTATCTGAGAAATATCGGTTTGCGTTCCAATTACCCGGTATGGCTTGTTTGCAGCATCCCGCTCAATCACCATACCCCGGTCTAATATCCATTTATAGGTTCCGTTTTTACAAAGCATCCGTTGCTCGCTTTGGTAAAAAGGCATTGCTCCTGAAAAGTGGATTTGCAGTTCGTGCTGTACACTTTCCCTGTCATCCGGATGTACCCGTTTTTCCCTTTCGCTTAAATCTTCTCCAATATCTTCCTCCTCAAAACCAAGCATCGCCTTCCATCTTTTTGAATAAAACACTTTATTGGTTTGCACATTCCAATCCCATACTCCGTCTCCTGAACCCTCCAGTGCAAACTTCCACCTTTGTTCGCTTTCTTCCAATGCCGCCTTGTTTTCTTTAATAGAAGTAATATTGGTATGTGTACCAATAATTTTTAAAGGCAATCCGTTGGCTGATTTTTCGATGACCACACCCCTGTCCAACACCCATTTTACCGATCCGTCTTTGTGTATCATCCTGTATTCGAGGGAATGCGCATCGATGGCTCCGACCCTGCATTTACGATCATTCTCTTCCAATAACAACCGGTCATCCGGGTGAACACTTTGCCACCATAAAGTATTATTATCAGAAAATTCGCTTTCACCAATTCCAAGGAATTCATTATTTAATTTGGAGAATAAAGTAATACCCGTTCGGAAATCATACTCCCATACATTGTCGCCAATTTTTTCCAACGCAAGGCGAAATTGATTATTAAAGGCAGCCAGTTTTTCTTCGGGTTCTTTCCTGACCGATATTTTGGCTCTTAAATTTAATAAGGACTGAACCTGTTTTGCCAATACTTTCAGGGCAAATGCCTGGTGCGCTGTTAAGCTACGTGGCTGTTGATCAATAACACAAAGCGTACCCAACAAAAAGCCACTTTCCGATGAAATAGGTACTCCTGCATAAAAGCGGATAAAGGGTTCACCGGTTACCAGCAAATTATCTTTAAAGCGGTCATCTTTTAATGCATCCGGCACTACCATCATATCCGCCTGTTGGATGGCGTGCGTACAAAATGAAATATCCCCCGATGTTTCCCCAAACGACAAACCCTGTTTTGATTTAAACCATTGCCGGTTTTCATCAACCAGGGTTATTAATGAAATGGGGGTTTCGCAGATTTGCGAAGCGAGCAAGGTTATGTCATCAAAATCCTGTGCCGAAGCTGTATCCAAAATATTCAACTCCTTCAGCGCTGAAAGTCTTGATGCTTCATCAGGGGAAACCTGGCTTGCTTTCATATAAAATAAATAAAAATGTAGCTGCTAAAAAACCATCCTATTCAATATACGTTTCGAGTACATGAAAATCAATTTTTGTTTAGCCTTAAATAACTATTTCTTTCAATTGTAACATTTTATAAATGGTGGACTTGCCTATATCCAGTTTATGAGCCACTGCAATTACATCGTCATCGTATTTTTTAAGAAAATACTTTATAATGTCGCAGGTGTATTGTCGCAATGTCTTTTCTTCATTGATAAATGTCTGTTCTCCTTTTGCTGATGTGTAGGAAATATCATCTGCTGAAATTTCCTGCCCGTTACTCATCACTACGGCCAGGTCAATCATTGCCTTTAGCTCACGCACATTGCCCGGGTAATTATACCGCATCAGCTTTTCTTTGGCATCGCCCGAAATGGATATCGTACCCAGTTTATTATCTTTTGCAAATTCATCTGCAAAATGCTTTGCCAATATCAGTACATCGTTTCCTCTTCCCCTTAAGGGCGGCAATTCTATTGGCAAGCCGATAATGCGGTAATACAAATCTTCCCTGAAGTTCCCTTTACTTACTTCTTCTGCCAGGTTTTTATGGGTGGCAATAATTAAGCGAACTTCCAGTTTCACCTTTTCGTTTCCTCCAACCCGTATTATCTCTCTTTCCTGCAGCACCCTTAGTATTTTGCTTTGCAAACTCAAATCTAGCTCCGCAATTTCGTCGAGGAAAATGGTACCGCCATTCGCTTCTTCAAATTTACCCGCTTTTCTGGCCACTGCACCAGTAAACGCACCTTTTTCATGACCAAACAATTCACTTTCAATCAGTTCTTTTGGAATGGCCGCCATATTTACCGCCACAAAAGGTTTGCGTCTTCTTTCCCCGTTATAATGAATGGCTTTTGCCACTACCTCTTTACCTGTACCGGTTTCGCCGGTGATAGAAACATTGATATTTGTTTTGGTGGCTTTCTCCATCAACAAAAATATTTTGTTCAAAGCAGGGCTTTGCCCTTTAATACTTTTATCAAAGGAAAACTTTTGTCCCAATTCTTCTCTTAAATTAGCAACTTCACTTTTTAGCTTGCCTGTTTCCCTAACTTTAATAACAGAATTCCATAAAATATCCTTGGTGTTTTCATCTTTTACAAGATAATCATTCACCCCCATTTTTAATAATTTTACAGCCACAGCAATTTCTTCCTGCCCGCTAATCACAATTACTGGCACCTGGTCGTTTACTTCCTTTATTTTTTGGAACAATAAATCACCGGTATAGTCAGGTAACGAAAAGTCGATGGTAATTAAGTTGGGCTGTTTGTGCATGTTAGCCAAACATTCTTTTCCCGTGGTAAACCGGGTGATCAGGTAATCGGGGTTTAGCGAAAGGTGATACTCAAGAATTTCGCCATACCAGGGATCATCTTCAACAATAAATATTCTGTAGGATTCCATATTATATTGGCGACTGGACATAGTTTAGTTCCAATCATTGTTTTTATACAACGGCATTCCAGAAATTAAATTGCTCCAAATTCAGGATAAGGCTCTATATCTTAGAAAAAAAATAATGGCTTTGTAAATTAACGGTTCAACCCCAATTAAAACAGGTGTTTGGAGGATTTTTTAGCGAAGAAAACATTGGGAATTTTAGCTCCAAAACGGTTCTGTAATTAATATACATTTAAATGATTGCACCCTACTAATACCAGGATGATTTTACAAATTATATATTGAGGGCGGATAATTTTGTGCAGGCAAGTTCACTTTACCAGCAATAAAAATTGCGTGAAATAAAGCTAGCGCGGGTATTTAATTAAATGCTTCTGTCGGCACAATTAACAGATGCCTTCACCTACTCATTTATTATCCACTGGCTGATGGGCGGCCATCAATTCATTCAATTGAATTTTTACAACCGGCCACCCGGAAATGATATTATCGGCTAATGCTGCCAGCTCGGGATGAAAACTACCATCGGCAAATGACTGGTCAAGTGTCCTGCTCCAACCCTCCACCTGCGGCATGCCTGCAATAGCGGCTAAAGACACCAGTGAATGAGCGTTTTTCCTTACACCTGCTGCATCCCTTCCCTCCCAGGATGATTTTAGCCCGATTATTTTGGCATCTACATCGGCCACTGTTCCTTCCAGTAACACTTGTTCGAAAGCTTTATCGCCGCCTGTTATTGAATAAAAATAGGTAAGATCAATTATAATCGGGGTATTACTCATGGCTGTACTTTTTTTATGTAATGAATATTATTTCAGGCAGTTAATTTAAGTTCGTTATGGGCGTTGAATGTGGGTTTAATATCCTCGTCCTTTTTTACTGCTTCAATAATGGTATTGAATAAATCATTGGGTTTAAAAGGTTTGGCTACATAGCCATTCATACCCGCATTGTAGCAATTCTGCATTTCGCCATGCAGTGAATGCGCTGTCATGGCAATGATAGGAATTTTGGATCTTTCACCCTCCAGTTTACGAATGGCTATTGATGCATTGATTCCGTTCATTACCGGCATTTGAATATCCATTAAAATCACGTCAAAATGTTGCTCCATCACGGCCTCAACTGCCAGTTCGCCATTTACTACATGCTGTAAGGTAAATCCTTTCCTGGTAAGTACCTGCGTAGCCAACATGGCATTCACATTATTATCTTCTGCCAGTAAAATATGAATCGGGTTATTGGTATTTACCGACAAAATACTTCCGCCATCAAAAGACTTTACTTCTACCAGGTTTTGCGTTTCAATAAACTTTTTAAACGGCAGTATAAAATGAAAAGTAGTGCCTTTACCCGGCTGGCTTTCCATGGTTAATGATCCACCATACAAGTCAATAATACTTTTAGTGATATTTAAACCAAGACCGGTTCCACCGTATAATCGTTGGGTATCAGTATTAGCCTGGGTAAAGCGTTCAAAAATTTTAGTTTGTTTATCCTCTGCTACACCAATGCCGGTATCTTTTATTGAAAAAGCAATATACTCTTTCATCTTGTCGGAGCCCTTTACTCTACTGCAGGTAATATCAATGGTTCCGCTATCTGTAAACTTTACAGCGTTACCCATCAGGTTAAACATTACCTGTGTTAAACGCAATTGATCACCCATCACTTTTTCCGGCAATTTTTCATCGAAGAAAGTTCGTACTTCTATTCCCTTTGTTTTTGCTTTTGGTTCAAGAATTTTTACCACGTCATTGATGATCTTATTGATGTCAATGGGAAGGCTTTCCAGATCGAGATTGCTGGATTCAATTTTGGAAAGATCAAGAATATTATTGATGAGCGCCAGCAGGTTGGCAGATGCTGTTTTAACAATATCAACAAAGCCGGCCTGTTCTTCATCAAGGGAAGTATCAGCCAGCAAATCAGTAAAACCAATTACCGCATTGAGTGGTGTTCTTATTTCGTGGCTCATGTTGGAAATAAACTGGTCCTTTACTTTTAAAGAGCGTTCAACCATTTCATTTGCCGCTATCAGGTCCGTTTCTACCTGGTGCCTTCCGGTAATGTCCATACCAAAGCCCAGTATGTATTTTTTGCCATTCTTTTCCTTGAAGCATTTATTGATGATGCTAAACCAGGACAATGTATCTGTGGCGGGATTGTTTAGGCTTCCCTCCAGCCGAATCATTTCCCCTTCTTCCATCTCAAAAATGCTTTCTATATCGCCCAGGAAAATATCCTCTGGTCCGTGGGAAAGGCCCTGTGCAAAAGGCATTTCCTTTTCATCG
The DNA here is from genome assembly GCA_038213285.1 of Chitinophagales bacterium. GTDB lineage: Bacteria > Bacteroidota > Bacteroidia > Chitinophagales > Chitinophagaceae > Ferruginibacter. The sequence goes on along the minus strand of JBBQTL010000132.1, from coordinate 1,774 downwards.
TAAGTATAATATTTTGCAAAAGTCTGGTTGGCCAAAACAATTTGCCCCTGTTCATTCATCATGAATATCACATTGGGACTGTTATCAATAATCTGCCGGATAAACTGCTGCTGTTTTTCCACTTCATTTTGAGCTTTCACAGATTCGGTAACATCTACTGCACTGGCAATTACATAAGGCTTTCCACCGTTATTGGCATACACGGTATTCTGGTACAACCAAACCCGCTTTGTTCCGGATTTGGTAAAAATCTGTAGCGTTCCCTGTGCGGTATCATTGTGATTGATGTTCTCCAGGTACTGATCAAATTCATCCTGGAATTCCGGCGATACAATGAGTTTGAGGCTTAGCCCGATTACTTCATCTTTATTAAAGCCACTCATTTTTTCGGCGGCGGGATTGATGTCCAGTATTACGCCGTTCATGTCATGCAAACAAATAATTGTTTGTGTGTTGTTAAGCACCGCGGCCTTTTCTTCTTCACTTTTCTTTAAGGCAAGGGCAGATAATTTTACCTCTGTAATGTCCTGCACTGTACCAAATGAGCCGCCAAATTCACCATTTTCATTTATTATCGGATTACTGTTTGATACCATATAGTGTACCTTGTTTTCTATAAGATACCGGTATTCCATCTGGGTTCTCTGCAGCGTTTTACGTGTTTTCTCCATTCCCTCCTTTACATATTCAACATCATCGGGATGTACGTTTTTAAATACATCCTCATTGGTTATTTCACCATCTAACGGTAATTTATATAATTGCCTCAGTTCCGTGGAAATAGAATAGTTATCTTCCAAATCTTTTTCCCATGAACCAATGCTGGCAATTTGCATTGCCTGCCGCAGTTTATCTTTATTGTTTACCAATTGGCTTTCCAACTCTTTCCTTTCGGTAATATCCTGCTGTATTGCAAGGAACTGGTAAGGCCTTCCTTCACCGTCCAGTAAAGGCACAATGGTAGTATCTGTCCAATAGGTTTTACCGTTTTTATTCCGGTTTACCAGTTCGCCTTTCCAGGACGTGCCCTCTATCAATGATTCCCAGATTGGCTTTATAATCGTTTTATCCCTCAAACTCTTGCTGATGGAGCGGTAATCATTTCCTAATAAATCTGCTTCAGGCAAATCATTTATTTCGCAGAATTTTTTGTTTACATGAACAATCTTTCCTTCAATATTAAAAATGATTACGATGGCCGATTCGTCTAAAGCAAATTTATAATCGGCTACTTCCTTATATAATGTTTCAATCGCTATCGCCTTCTCTTTTCTGCTGGTTATATTATTTTGGATAGCGATGTAATTGTTTATTTTACCGGTATCATCGCAGATGGGTTTTATACTGATGGAAAGCCAGCAGGTACTGCCATTTTTATGGTAGCATAATAATTCTTCTATCACGGCTTCACCCCTGATGAGTTTTTCGGCCATGGATTTTACAACTACTTTATTTGTAAGTGGTCCATGCAAAACGCTTTCCAGATTCCTGCCAAATACGTCATCGAGGGTATAGCCATTTGTTTTAGTAAACCCTTCATTTATCCATTGCACCATTCCGTTGCCATCCGAAATAACAATGGCTTCATTAACCTGTGCCATTACCTTTGCCAATAATTTTATCTGCAGGTCCGATGCTGAATTGATTGTTTGTTCCTGCGATAAATTGTGTTTCATTTGCTGGTTAAATAAAACCAGGTGCTCCCTGCGGGTGCCAATAAAACAAAATAATACACTTAAAATAAGGGGAGTAAATATGATTACGGTGAAATCAG
>JBBQTL010000131.1:0-15866 GCA_038213285.1 Chitinophagales bacterium | reverse complement strand
AACGAATGTCTACAACGAAACATCCTAACGGGTATATTTTTCTGGATTCTTGTGCAACCGATCCCGGAATTTTAGAAATGGCTATTTGACAAAAAGTTTCTTTATGAATTGAACGATGATAAATATTGAAGTTGATTTTTTAAGCAGTCGAAATACTGCTGTTATTCAATCTGCTTTTCCCGTTGCATTCTTTCTCTTGCATCTATTAATATGGAATGAATCTTTTGCTCTAATTATTTTTTTAATGGTAGATCTGTCCAGTATTCTGCTACCATAAATCCATCTTTGGGCAGCTCCAATAATTCTATTTGCTCCCTGCTGCTTTCGGCACAAAGCACTAAGGCTACCGGTGGCAGTTCATCCTTTTACCTTTCGCATATCCAACCATTTTAAGTACAGTTCCATTTGCCCTTTGTGCTTGGCTTCAAACCTACCCAGCTTTAATTCTATGGATTCCAATCTTTCTAAAGTACGGTGAAAAAAAAGTAAATCCTGGTGAAAGACTTCAGCATCAATAATCATGTTTGCCGGAAGTCACGAGGCTGCACAGCATGCTGTAATAATGTAGTCTTTCTTAAACACCTGCCGCCTGCATAAAATAAACCCCTACGAGTGGTTAAAGGATATACTGGAACGTCTGCACCTCTATAACTCATCCAACCTGCATCAACTGCTGCCACAGAACTGGTTAAAATTAAAAAGTGATGCAATGGGTTAGATGATGGCTTACGTTGCAGGGAAACGGGCAATTTTAAATGACCAGCGTTTGCCATTACCCGCAATTAAAGCGCTTGATGTTACTAAGATAAATTATAAACTCCGGAGAGGGCGGCACATGGTCGGTTATTATTCGTTATCTGGGATTGTGTACTTTCCGAATTTGTAAAAAAGCCCTTTACCTCATGATCTCTTTTCAGAATTATAATTACTGGGATTTAGTGTTTGGGAGAGTAGTAACTTTTGGGCACCGTACCGGGGTCTGGCACCTGGAGGAGAATCATTCCTCCGCCCGGAGGGTTATCTAAGCAACAACACAGTTCCTTTTTCCTTCCTCAGAATTCCACCTTCAAGTTGGTAAATACATGTCCATACAAATGTTGAATACTCCTGGGGAATACCCCTGAAACTTCCATCCCAGCCCTGGTTGGGGTCGGTGGCTTCAAATACAATGCTGCCCCAGCGATTGTAAACTACCAGCTTATACCGCAGCGTTTTGCCAAATACCATTGGTTTAAATTGATCATTTATTCCATTATTATCAGGGCTGAAAGCAGTAGGGATAAAAACACCAAACATGCAGTTCCTGGCGTACACAATGGTGGTGTCTGCACCGGTACAACCATTGTTATCGGTTACTTTGAGGCGGTAAAGGCCGGGACTTTTTACCAGTATATTTTTTGTGGCTGCACCGGTAGACCATTCATAGCTTGTATAGGAACCAGAGGGCATCAGCTCCAGGTCTTTATAACTGCATAAGCTGTCAGTGCTTTTCATAAAGTTGGCGGGTGGCTCCAGAATGGACATTACTTCAAATGTATCCGTAGCTACACAATTAAAATTGTTGGTAACCTGCACCCAATATACACCTGTACTGTTAACGTTAAGTGTAGATGCATTACTGTTATCCTGCCAGTGATAGCTGGTAAAGGTACCAGGGGTAAGTGACAGGCTGGTATTCCTACATAAGTTTTTGTCCGCTCCCAGGTCTGGCAACGGTTTGGGATTCACCGCCAGGTGGGTGGTTACAACAGAATCGCAACCCATTACCGTCGATAAGGTATCATAATAAATGCCAGCAACGTATTGATTGGCGCCGCCGGCAAAAAAGAAAGCGCCCTCGCAAATTGTTTTTGTTTGTTCCGTAAACTTTTTGCTGATGGCAAGATGAAGTGTAATAACCGAATCACAGCCAGTAGCATTTGGAACGACCTGCACATATGTGCCACTGCTATCAAAGCTTGCGTTATTTAAGGTATAGCTGTTACAGGCGTTTATATTAAGCGTGGAATTGGTTGCATTCGAACACGGGCTTAGTTTTAAAACAAAAGGGGTCCTTTGTCCTGCAGTAAGTTCATATGTACCGGGGCCGGGGTCAAAATCGTTTATGCCGCCCATATACCCGGCAATATAAATATGGCGGGCAGCATCTATCTGTATCCGCCTTACATAATTGTACCCTACAAAAGGAGCCGCATACAAAAATTCACCGGCGGATGATAATTTTAGAAGTGTAGTCCCATAAGAAGGGTTGTTAACAATATGGGTGCCAGGGCCCGGGTCAAAATCAACTGAAGTACCAAAGGAACCCACGCAGTACACATTCCCATCGGAGTCTGTCACTATATCGTGGACGGTATCCGATTCTGTTGGATTGCCAATTATTTTGACCCATATAAAATTCCCCTGCCCGTCCAGCTTTAAAATATAACAGTCATGAGGATTACTAAATACAATATGCTTACCAATACCAGGGTCAAAATCAAAGTCGCCAATAAAAAAACCGGTGGTAAGTATATTGTTATTACCGTCTATATCTATACCTGTAGGAGTCATAAAGTAGTTATTGGTTCCCGTCTGACCAAAGGTTTTTACCCAAATAAAATTACAAAAGGCATCCAGTTTACAAATAAATCCGTCGCCTGCGCTCCCCGGTGAACTGGTTACATTGTAAACACCTGGCCCGGTATCAAAATCACAGGTCCTGTTAAATGAACCGATCACAATGATGTTGCCAAGGGCATCGCATTTTATATCGTTAATGCCACATCCGCTATACACTTCAGGGCCATTGCCAAATTGCTTTGCCCAAATAAGCACTCCATTGTTGTTCAGTTTAACAAGAAAGGCCTGAAAATGAGCGCTGGAAGTAAGATTTAATGTGCCAGGCCCTGGATCAAAATCTACGGTATTATTGAATATACCGCCAATGATCACATTGTTATCTTTATCAAGTTCAATCATGTTTGCCTGGGGACCAGTATCACCCGGACCACCAAATTGTTTTGCCCATATCAATTCTCCATCGGTATTTAATTTGAGAATAAAAGCATCCCTAAACCCTGTAGGTGACATTGTAAGAACTCCCGGGCCTGGGTCCACGTCGGTGGCAACGTTCAAATCTGAAGTAAAATAAGTATTACCGGGCTTGTCTACTTTAATTTCGATACGGCCAAATTCCATGTAGTTGGGTATCTGCTTAGCCCAAACAAAATTGCCGTTCGCATCCAGCTTGCTGATGAACATAGCTTTGTCAAACGGGCCACTAGTTTTCATTATAAAAACTCCGGGGCCGGGGTCAAAATCAATTGAGTACTCAAATTGGCCGGCAGAATAAACATTTCCGTTTTCATCCTTTCCTACCGTTGTTCCAAAACCGGAACTGTTGTTGTCTAAGGCTTCGAAAGCTTTTGCCCAATCAAGCACAGGTAGCTGTGAAATAGCAGGCAGTACCAGGATGGATAAAATAAGGCAGGCAAATAATTTTTTCATTTAAGGATCTTACTTCAGGATACAATAACTATGGGTAAATATAGGCGGTTTTTGAATGATAGCGTGTCTTGCACCTGGAGTTAGGCATCCCCGGAAAGATTTCAGTGTAAATAGGCGGCTTAGATAGGTTAACGTTATTTTTTTCAAAAGTTGTAAGTGGTTGGCTTGCTCCCTTTTTGCTTCCTTGGTAGGTGTCACATTGTCCACTATCTTTATTTCCAGCAATAACACTCGTTGAGGATTTTAGCAGGCCGAGGAAGGTGCGGTAATAATGCTTTGTATTACGCAATGCCCCTCGACAATATACAAAGCCATAAGGAAACGTTGCTGAACAACGAGTATCCGTGGGTAATATGTTGGAGACCTGCGCCTATTTAAAGGCATGCAACATTGTACGCAGCGCCAACTGCTCCTAAAACAGGCTAAGCGATTGGTCTATTTTACTTTTAGGGAATCGGGTAGTACTGGTTCAATTAGTGTTACTTAGGAAAGCAACACTCTTGCAAATCCTCATTTCTGCGCCGGTAAGAAGCAGGGTTTTAAGATTGTCCTGATTGAGTGTATTTCTTTTCGAAGAGTATTTATGGCTTCGGCACAGGAAAGCTACGCACGGGCTGCGTCTCATTCCTGCGCCTGGGGGAGACTTTTATTTTGAAAGCTAAAAATACAACGGCTTCTAAATACAATATTCTTTGCGAAGGTTTTGAAAATACACCGATAGTTGTTAGCCATTATTTAAAATGGTGATTTTTTCTGAATTTGCATTTCAGACTTTTTGCTGATTATTTTTTTTTATTTATTGGGGATTGAAGTTGGGGAGATTGGTAACTACGAGCAATCATTAAACAATGTCAATTTGGGCAGATTCCAGCGCCTGCATAAAAGGCGTTGTTGTAAAATGAAATATGGCTCCGTATTATTCAACGTCACTGCCTACCCTAGATAATAATAAAGGACGTTGCTGCGAAGAAATGACGTTTCTTTAATTGAGCAGTATGAAAACTTTCCTGACTGGTTTATCGCTAATTTTGTATCAAACACAAAATTTATAGAATATGGAAAAAGCAATACTGGCTGGCGGATGTTTTTGGGGTGTGGAAGAACTTATTCGCAATCTTCCCGGCGTAGCCTCAACAGTAGTTGGATATACAGGTGGCGATGTGCCCAATGCAACCTACCGCAACCATGGCACCCATGCAGAAGCCATCGAAATAATGTTTGACCCAACGGAGTTATTATACCGCACTTTACTGGAGTTTTTCTATCAGATACATGACCCTACCACATTAAACAGGCAGGGTAATGACAGGGGCCTTTCTTACCGTTCTGCTATCTTCTTCCTGGATGAAACTCAAAAAGAAGCAGCAGAAGCATTGATCGGGGAAATGACGGCATCCGGTAAATGGCCTGGCCCAATTGTTACAGCGGTAGTGCCGGCAACTGAATTTTGGAATGCGGAAGAAGAACACCAGGATTACTTGCAGAAAACTCCCGGCGGCTATACCTGCCATTATATAAGGCAGGATTGGACACTGGAAAATAAGTAGGTAAGGAGTTATCGAAAATGATGCTTAGTGCTGGCGGCTAGAAAAGAGGCCTAAAGTTTAACCAACTGGCTTTAGAAATATCTAGCCCAAAAACAGGCGATTAACATGGTAAGATACTGGCAGAAAATGGCATATTAGCGAACGGACCGGAGCAAGGCTTTTTAAAACTGCTAAGCAACGTAAACACGTCGCCCAGAAATCCATTAAAAAGGAATTGGCGGGTATCAACGCACAAGTGCCACAGTTTGGCATCATGCTGAAAAAAACTAACATCGTTCCCCTTTTCGTTCCCCATATACATTAAAAACCTGAAACACTTATCTGTAATGTATTTCAGGAATTTATCAGCGGAGACTAAGGGATTCGAACCCTTGATAGAGTTTCCCCTATACACACTTTCCAGGCGTGCTCCTTCAACCACTCGGACAAGTCTCCTGGTTTTTTAATTGCCGAACTTTTAATCTACCTGCTTCCGGTAATCCAAAAAGTCCATTTTTTCAGGACGGCAAAAATACAGTATCGAACCTTATTGTACGAATATTTTTTCTGCATTTAAACTGGTAATATTTGCTACCTCCTCAATAGAACAATGTTTAACGGTTGCCAGCTTCTCCATTATAAACTTTAAATAGCTGCTTTCGTTTCTTTTGCCCCTGAAAGGTACAGGACTCAGATATGGAGCATCCGTTTCCAAAACAAGATGCTGCAATTCAATTTTTTCAAGCACTTCCGTCAATCCCCCATTTTTATACGTAACCACACCGCCAATTCCAAGGTAAAACCCGGCCCGAATAATTTCCTTTGCACTTTCATAACTACCACTGAAACAGTGAAAAATACCTCTAACGCCTTTTGGTACATATTCCTTTACGATATTAATAGTCTCCTGCATTGCATTCCTGGTATGAATGGAAATGGGCAACCCATATTGGATAGACCATTCAATTTGTGTTCTAAAAGCAATTGCCTGCTCTTTATCGAAATTTCTATCCCAATAATAATCCAATCCGATCTCACCGACAGCCGCAAATTTTCTTTTAGTTAACCAATCCTGCACTATTTGTAGCTCATCCATGTAATTCTTTTTTACATAACAGGGGTGCAACCCCATCATTGCAGCACACTTTCCCGGGAATTTTATTTCCAGGCCGATCATTGCATCAATGGCCTGGCTGTCAATTCCCGGCAAGTAGAATTTATTTACACCTTCTACCGTTGCCCTTTGTATTACATCATCAATATCTGCTGTAAAATCTTCAGAATAAAGATGGCAATGTGTATCTATTATATTCATAACCGATTTAAAATGCAAATGTGCCCCTATTAATTCAATTCAACGAAAGCATTTGCTCAAATCTCCATAATAGCCCCCAACAATCAGGCACTCAAATTAAAATGGATGCATCATCACTTGTGCAATAAATAATTTCCTCTTCTGAATTTATCAAAGGCTAACACCGATAATGATTAAAAACCTTTTTAGGCTGCCATCCTTTAAAGATCTCGGCTTCAAAGTTCTATTTAAAAAATATCATTAAACGGACGTAGCGAATTCAGGTAGAAGATAAGTTTCTCAGGGTATGCAGCTTAAATTACTTTGTAGGTATCCCCTTTTAAAAAATAAACTATGAATTATTTTATCAAAATAAAAGCAGAAAAAAATGTAAAATCAGTGGCTAAGCAATGATTGAACTTGATTGTGGCCAGGTGTTTTCTATCATCCAAAAACAAATTGAAAAAATATGTTAAAAAAAATATTGCTATTTCAAAAACAACTTTGTACCTTTCGGTCAGTTTTCATAGGGTACGGATTAAAAACGGGCCAGGGTTTCTACCCAGGCCCATTCTTTTTTTAGCCATTCATAAATTTTTATTCTCCCTGATGACTATCTTTTCAAAACGATACCCCTTATTTCCGAAATACTCCAACACTTTTGGTAAAGCGAATTCCAAGCTGTTAAATGCCTTTTCGCTGTCATGAAAAACTACAATTGAGCCTTCCCCGGTATTTTTTATTACGTTTTGCAGGCATTTGTTTTTGTCCAGCTTTATATCAAAATCCCCGCTTAAAACAGTCCACATAATGGTAGTAAGATTATAACGTGGTGTCGACAGCAGTTTTAGCTGAAATTTGGTAATTCTTCCATAAGGCGGGCGAAACAGGGTGGCATCAATATACTTTTTTGCTTCTTCAATATTATGCATGTAAACATCGTCTTTTGTTCTCCATCCATTCAGGTGATTAAAAGTGTGGTTACCAACCCCATGTCCTTCTTCAATAATTCTTCTATATAATTCTGGATGTTCCAGCACATTTTTCCCAATACAGAAGAATGTGGCTTTTGCCTGGTATTTTTTTAAAGCTTCTAAAACGAAGGAGGTGGCAACCGGATGTGGACCGTCATCAAATGTTAAATAAATAATTTTTTCTTCCGGGGAAAGTTGCCAGGTACAGCCAGGATACAATTTCCTTAACCAACCTGGCGTTTTAACAAAATAAAACATAGCACAAATCTATTTTTTAAATCTGATTAAACTCATGTTAAAGTACAATGTCCTAAACGCACATTAAAACCTAACTTAAACCTAAAATTATGAACACCAGAAATTTTGTAATTGCAGTATCGATCACTGTTTTTACCCTCGGATTTTTTTCTTGTAAGAAAGAAGGTTCCGCCACTAAAAATGAAATTGAAACTACCGTGGAATTGAGTACCAACCAGGCAATATCAGATAACCTGGTAGAGGATGCCAACGATGTATTTATGGAAGCAGCCACTGACAAGGGCTTAGTGGGTGAAACCCCAGCCACCCCTTTTGAATCAATGGGTATATTGGGTTGCGCAAGTGTAACAGTAACGCCGCTTTTAGGCTTCCCCAAGACGATCGTAATTAACTTTGGAACCGGTTGCACATCCGGAAACGGGATAAGCCGCAAAGGAATTATCAGGATTCAACTTTCCGACTCGGTAAGAAAAGCTGGGAGCACAGCGGTATTAACTTTTGATGGCTATTTTGTAAATGGATTTAAAAAAGAAGGAATCATTACCTGGACCAATAACAGTACCGCTACCAGTAAAGGATGGCAACGTAAGGTAGAAAATGGTAAAATCACCGCACCCTCCGGGAAATACTGGTTACATAGTGGAGTGAAAAATGTAGTACAAACTGCCGGATACAGTACTCCAAGGAACCTGCTGGATGATATTTTTTCAATAACCGGCTCCAATACTGTTACCAATTCCAACGGCGAAACAAGAACTGCCACAATTATTGAACCGCTGCAAAAGAAAACTACCTGCGAAAATATATCGAAAGGAAGAATAGAGTTAAAGGGCCCTAATCATATTGCCGTTATTGATTTTGGTATCGGTGACTGTGATAATGTGGCAACTATTTCAATTGATGGTGGTACCCCAAGAACAATCTTGATCCGCTAGTTGAAAATGCTCCCCAACCGGGCAACTTATTAAGAAAAAATTTTTAAAAACTCCATTCAGGCTTCTTGTCAGAATGGAGTTTTTTTTGTTTTACTATTACAATTAAACCCCCATTTTTGTTTCTCTATACTTTCATTAGGGGCTTATCTTTGCAACATGTTTAATAAAGTAAGAGTTCGGTTTGCTCCCAGCCCAACCGGTGGGTTGCATTTAGGCGGTGTGAGAACCGTTTTATTCAATTATTTATATGCCAAAAAGTACGGCGGAGATTTTATTGTTCGTATTGAAGATACTGATCAGACAAGGTTTGTGGCTGGTGCAGAAAAGTACATTTTCGAATGCCTGGAGTGGTGCGGACTCACACCTGATGAAAGCGCACTACATGGTGGCCCTTACGCTCCCTATCGCCAAAGCGAAAGAAAGGCAAGCTACCGCCAATATGCAGACCAACTAATAAAAGAAGGGAATGCCTATTATGCTTTTGACACACCGGCTGAGTTGGAACAAATGCGGGAGAAGCTGAAAGCAAAGGGCAGTAACAGTTTGCAATATGACCATCATGTTCGCATGAACATGAACAATTCACTGCGCTTGTTGCCCGAAGAAACAGTCGCAATGATTGAAGCAGGCACACCTTATGTAATCAGGATAAAGGTAAACCCCGAAGATATTATTCCATTTACCGATTTGATAAGGGGTGAGATGGAATTTGATACCAATAATGTGGATGATAAGGTATTGCTAAAGGCTGATGGCATGCCCACTTATCACCTTGCGGTAGTAGTAGATGATTATTTAATGAAAATAAGCCATGCTTTTAGAGGTGAGGAATGGCTGCCAAGTGCGCCGGTACATATTTTATTGTGGAAATATCTTTTCGGAATGGACAATATGCCTGAATGGGCGCATCTACCGTTAATTTTAAAGCCGGATGGAAATGGAAAATTAAGTAAGCGTGATGGAGACCGGTTGGGATTTCCGGTATATGCAATGGACTGGGCCGACCCTGTTACCAATGATATCACCAAAGGTTTCAAAGAATTGGGATTTTTACCCGAAGCATTTATTAACCTGCTCGCTGTATTAGGCTGGAATGACGGTACAGAACAGGAACTATTTACAATGGATGAACTGGTAGATAAATTCAGTATTGAAAGGGTTCACAAAGGCGGCGCTAAATTCGATTTTGAAAAAGCCAAATGGTTCAATCACGAATGGATTAAGAAACTGGACGTAGACCGTTACGAAGGGAGAGTAAAGGAAATTTTTGAAGCAAAGGGGATTACCAATATTGATGAAAATTACTTACACCGGGTACTTACCCTGATAAAGGAGCGATGTACCTTATTACCTGATTTTTATACACAGGGGATATTCTTTTTTGAAGCGCCTGCTGCTTACGATGGAGCTTCTGTAAAACCAAAATGGGATGAAGCAAAAACAGCATATTTTAAAGAAATGATCAGCCGGTTTGAAGGCCTGGAAAGTTGGGATGCCATTTCAACTGAAACAATTTTTAAAGCAATAGCAGCGGAAAGAAATATTAAAGTTGGTGAACTACAAATGATTCTTCGGGTAATGCTGGTAGGCAGCAAAACCGGGCCTGCAGTTTTTGTAATTGCAGAAACTATTGGAAAGGAGGAAACAAACAGGAGAATCGGCAACGCCATAGCAGCTTTCGCCGCCCTGTAGACCGACTTTATCATTCGGTGCATTCCAAATTATCGCCACCGCAAGTGGTTTGTGAGGACACAAACCACGGCTCAGCCCCGGTCGGTGTCCTTTACACCGGAATCAGAAGCGACAATTTGAAACGCACCCTGAGCATTAGCAGGTATAATTTTTATGGATAGTTGATATCGTTATATCGCCTGCATTCCGTCAACCCTATCCCTGCTTTTCCATGCTGTTCACCACGGTAGCAAAATGGGTATCAAATGCCTTACTGATCAATTCCACATCCTCTTTTTTTAACTGAACAATACCGGTAGTATTGTCGATGGCATGCTGAGCCGTTCTGATACCCGGAATAACCGTACTCACCGAATCAAAACTCAATATATAACTTAGTGCAAGCGATGTTTTATTGATGCCGTATTGCTCACATAAGGGCCATATCAACTCTTCTAAAGCAATGATTGATTCCTGCAGTATCTCCCTGGTAAATCGGAAACTGCGGTGATCATCCGAACTAAAAACGGTATCGCTGGTAAACTTACCCGTTAACAATCCAAACTGCAACGGCATGCGGGCAATCACGCCATAATGGTTTTGTATTGCCTCCTGCAAAATACCTGTTGACCTTTGGTTGATCATATTGAATACCAATTGAAATCCATTACCAAGGTGATTATGCATCATAAAATGTGCCTCCGGCTCTGGATTAAAAGTATTGAGCGACAATCCCCAATACCGGATTTTACCTTGCTGCTGTAGCAATTGCATCGCCTCCACACATTCACCCGTTTCTAAATGATTCATCCGGGCAGTGTGCAACTGGTAATAATCAATCCTGTCTCTTTTTAAACGACTTAAACTTAGTTCGCAAGCCTGCAGGATATATTCCATGGAATAATCAAATTGAATAGATCCATTAATATCCCGATGCCCAACTTTGGTAGCTATAATGACAGCACTGTTTTTTCCTACCTCCTTGCCTAATAAATCCTCAGAATGACCAAGGCCATAAAAATCAGCCGTATCAAAAAAGTTAATGCCGCATTCCAGCGATTGGTGTATGGCGGCCACCGACACTGCATCATCTGCTTTTCCCCAGCCAATAGGGGTATTGCCAACCATTGCATTGCCTCCGATGGCCCAGGCACCAAAACCAATTTCACTCACCAACAAATCTGTATCGCCAAATTTCCTGTATTTCATACTAAGTAGTTATATGGAATAAATTTAGTGAATAGATTTACATTTACAATTATTCAAAAAATAAATCAGGATGACGACCGGAAAAATTCGCCCGATCAGGGTATTGGTTGCAAAATGTGGTTTAGACGGGCACGATCGTGGGGCAAAAATAATTGCCACAGCTTTAAGAGATGCCGGCATGGAAGTGATTTATACCGGCCTTCGCCAAACACCTGAAATGGTAGTGAATGCTGCCTTGCAGGAAGATGTAGATGCGATCGGCATCAGCATTCTTAGTGGGGCACACAATACCATTTTCCCTAAAATAATAAAATTGATGAAAGAAAAGGAGATGAATGATGTGTTGCTAACCGGGGGAGGCATTATCCCGGAAGATGACATGCGAGAATTAAATGAAATGGGAGTAGGAAAACTATTTCCACCGGGTACCACTACTACGGATATTGCAGATTACATAAAGGACTGGGTAAAAGCAAATAGAAATTTTTGATTTTTAATTTGAAAAATAACTCAGCTTTTGCTTCCTCCTATAACTAGAAAAATACTAATCCACTAAAATCAACTGACTTCAACTTTATCACTTGTTCAATTAATATCTCAAATTCCAAATCCATTACCTGTTTACATCTCTCTCGTAAGATGGCGAATTAATCCCCGGTATTGCTGTTTTGAATACTTTATCCAATTGTTAAAACTGATCTTCTCAAACTAACATTTGAACCAGTATCGTGGCAATACCCTGCTGAAAATCCCCGGTACACTTACAATTCATTTGAAGGAATACACGCTTCACATAACCAAAACTGCGCTTTAAGCATATTACATTTTTTAAAAGTGATAAACGTCGCAATTTTACACCGCAATAAAAATTAAAAACAAAAAATCATGAAAAAATTATCATTATTAATACTGGCAATTACCATAGCTGCAAGCTCATTTGCTCAAACAAGTAGTGTGGAAATTACAACAGTAAAAAAAATCAAAACTGATGAAACTGTAACATCTTTAAAAGTTTACAATAATGTGGAAGTATTCCTGACCGACGACAGTACCGAAGGTATCCAGATCGTGGGAGAAAAAGCAGAAGTGGAAAATATCCAGTTTAAAATCAGCAACGGGGTGTTAACAATTACTAACCCTTCAGGAGAATTTTCCAAAGATAAGGTTGCCATGTTTGTTCCTTCAAAAGATCTGTGCCAGGTGTTTATCCATGGATCTTCTATCATCAGCAGTGTGAATGTGATAAGCAACGAGATGCTGGATGTAACAATCAATGGTAATGGTAAGTCTCAAATCAAAACAACCGGTAGCCTCAATGTGAATACAATTGGTGACTTCCCGATTGAACTGGCCTGCATATAACAGGTATAAAGCAAATAGTAGGCTATAAGAAAAACTACAGGATTTCAACAAAGCTGGTTTAAAGAATCGTGACCAACTATTCATCCTGTCAGGTACTAATACCGATGCCGTAATGAAAGCAGCCGTCTACTAAGTGAAGAATATATCTTTTCTAAAAATGTAGTTCCTTACATTCAAATATAACCACATGCATTAAACATGATTTTCAACTGGCCGGTTATAAGAATTATTCACGTACCAACCCAAATATTAAAATTAAAATTGCCATGGAATACATGATCGAAACATACCGCCCTTTGAAAGAAATTGAATATTCATTAGAGAAGCAACTTGCCAAAGGATTTAAAGCATTCATCAACTCCTTAATGGTGAAAAAAGCTATGGAAAAAACAAATGAAAACTCTGAACCAGCAACAAAAAGAAATTATTTTTCAGGGAAATATCAACAGTTGCTAAACAAAGGTAAAACGGGTAAAGTGCAGGTTATAAAAGTAGAAACAAAAAATGATCACCTCATTGATAAAAACCCCATCGTGTACATGACCTTCCAGTTAATATCAGATACTGGCGTGCGTTTGTTTAATTCAGCAGCCATGGCCACCCGCGAAAATATTCCTAAAATAAATACCATCATCCCCGTCTTTTACAACCCGGAAGATCCTTCCGTAGTTGTACTGCTTTAAATGCATAACCCAACATAAAAATCAATTTATTTCGCCTGGCGCAGCGTAAATGGTTACCCGATTTTATACCGGTATCTTTAGCAGTATCCATTCTTTTTTCGTTCCTTTTATGTGTAATAATTTGCGTGCTGTTTGCGGGATTTGCAATTACAACTTCGGAAGCGTATTTTTTATTTATAAAAACAATGATGGTGCAGTGGATTTTTATGGTTTCAATTAACCTGCTATTTAAACTGCTATTGATCACTATCAAAACAATTCAGACAATTCCTTTAATCATCAAAGTGAAAAAATAACAACCTGAACTTCTCCGCAGCTTTTCATTATTCCCTATCCATAAAAAACCAGGTACTGCGTATACGTTCTTTAATATAATGCCAACCAAGCCTCCCTTTTTTTCATTACCGGTATTAATTGCATTCCCTGCAACACATCAGTTCAAAAAAACAGGTGAGAACAATTACATTCACCTGCCTATTATCTTCCTACATTTGGGAAAATAATTAGCATGTATCAAACACTACTCACCGAACTTACTAATGGGATACTTATCATTACCATTAACCGAGCGGATAAATTAAATGCATTGAACAAGGATGTATTTACCGACCTGGATACGGTAGCCGATGAAATTCAACATAATCCGGAAATACGGTCAGCCATTATCACCGGTGCAGGCGAAAAAGCATTTGTTGCCGGAGCTGATATCACCGAGTTTGGAGGGCTTACTAAACACCAGGCGATGAATTTGGCAAAACGGGGCCAGGACATATTTTTTAAAATCGAAAACAGCAAAAAGCCCATCATAGCGGCAGTAAACGGGTTTGCATTGGGTGGTGGCTGCGAATTAGCAATGGCCTGTCATTTCCGTATTGCAGCCAGCAATGCAAAGTTTGGACAGCCCGAAGTAAATCTCGGTTTAATCCCCGGCTATGGAGGTACACAACGGCTAACTCAGTTGATTGGAAAAGGCCGTGCCATTGAATTATTGATCAGTGGAAATATGATTGACGCAGGAACAGCACTGCAGTATGGCCTGGTAAATTATGTAGTGCCTGCCAATGAATTACTGGATAAAGCGGTATCCATTTTATCAGTCATTAATACTAAGGCACCGCTTGCCATTGGAGCCTGTATACATTCAGCCAATGCCGTTTACGATGAAACTAAAAACGGGTACGAAACAGAAATCAATTCTTTCGGCGAATGCTTTGCTACAGAAGATATGAAAGAAGGCACCAACGCATTCCTGGAAAAACGCAAAGCTAATTTTACAGGCAAATAACCGATGATGGTAACGAAGTGAAAATGATGATCCGATAGCTATCGGATGGTAAATTTTGAATCAATGTCGGTGGCTTAAATAAATTTTCACGCAAAGAAAAAAAGATGCAAAGGCGCAAAGCGGATTTTGTATTTTTTTTTGCGGTTTATTTTATTCCCTTGCGTCTTTGTGTGAAAAATAAAGCGCTAAGTAAAAGACATTGAATTGTGAATGATGAATGGTGAATCTTTAGCTGACAGTTTTACAGCGATAGATGGTTCTTTGCTTATCAATGTTAGTTGGCGGATAGGGTTCGCCAGGCATCCCTCTGAAAGATGAATAGCTATTTAAGTAGTTGTTTGCGTTGTTTTTTGTTGATACCAGCTCCAATAGCTATCGGGGTTCTTTGTGGCAACATCCCTGCCTGCTTGACGTAGCCAGGCAGGGTTGCGCACTCTCGTACTACCTACCTTTTTAAACATTGATTATGCAGCAGGATGAATATTTACTTTGACCAAAAGTACTTCTGATTATCCCTGTTCAATAAATGCACGAACCTTCCTCCATATAAAAATTAACCTGCAAAATATCCATGAAAAATTATCTCAGCCTTCACCCTCGTCCATTCACCATTCACCATCCGATAGTTATCGGATCACCATTGACCAAAATACCCAATGGAGGGTATTGTGAAAAATGTGGGGAAGTATAATTTCATGCCATAAAAAACAACAACATGAAAAAAATACTTTTACTTCTGACAATCGTAGCAACAACGTTACTTTCCTTTGCACAGGAAGCGCCTGCATGGAAAAAAAAATTTGATGGTAATATCAAATGGTACAAAATTACCGATGCCGGTATGATAGTAGTTTGCAGCGGCGATGCCCTGTACGGCCTAAAACCCGAAGATGGAACTGAACTATGGAAACTCACACAGTTTGATGGCATAAAGGAAGATAACTATGACCCGATTGACGGAACACCATTTGTAGCAATCGTTACAGGTTCTGCCATGAAAAGAATTCACACCATCATTGATGTTACCGATGGTAAAATAATTGTAAACTCCTGGGACCTCGGATTTAGAATTGTGCAAAAAAGAATTAACTGTTATAAGCTGGGCTCCCTGCTTATTTATGGTATGAACAAAGAATCAGGTAACCCGATGCTTACCATGATCCGGTACAATGACGGCTCA
>JBBQTL010000130.1:0-16050 GCA_038213285.1 Chitinophagales bacterium | reverse complement strand
ATATAGGTTCTTCTATTTCCAGCTCTACGTCATAAAGCCTATGTCGTATTCTCTGTTCATCTTTAAATGTTACTGTAGCCTTATCTAAAAGCACTAGTACATCCCAATCTGACTCAGCGTTGTCCGTGCCACGAGCTTTAGAACCAAAAAGAATAACCTGGGCGGTTGCATCCTTTTCTGTGACTGCTTCCTTAATCTTTCTCCTAATTAATTCTTTATTCATGAGTTAAATTTAGATGAATTTTTAACATGAAAGTCTGCTAATGCAATTGGTTGGTAACGGAACTGCTACTGCACTACAGTGTGTGAAAAAAGTATTTGCGCAGTTTTTAAATACATAGTCAAATTCACCTGGCTTCCGGCCATGCCTCTTAAAAAAGACAGGAAGGTTCTTCGATACGCATTGTTTGTATCAATGCGAGTGGGCTTTAAAAATTACCTATGTTGGGCAAATAGCCACGCCATTATCCCAGGTTCGGCAAAGGCTGAATCCCAGCTATTATGGCCAGCCTCGGGATAGATGGTCAGTTTCGTTTTTGCACCGGCATTTAATAACGCTTCATGCATTTGAACGGAATATTCAGGTGGTACCGAAGCATCTTTTGCTCCATGAAAAATCCACCAGTCCACTTTTTTCATTTTCTTTTTTACATCAGGATTGCCTCCACCGCAAATGGGAATGGCTGCTGCAAACAATGATGGGTTTCTCCTGACTATTTCAAAAGTCCCCATGCCTCCCATTGACAATCCGCCAACATATACCTGCTTCTTTTTTACCGGGTAACTGCTTAATAACTGCTCCAGCAGGCCCTGCGCCATCACCATCCCCCTGGTTACCGGCGTGTCGGACATAAAATTAAATTGCCTGGTGCCATCGGCCCCCCGTTTGGATGAAAGATTTGTCCAGCTACTGTTCTGCGGACATTGGGGGAACACTACAATGGCCGGATAGTTGTTTCGGTTATCGTCTTTTAAAAAAAGTTTTCCGCCATGCACCAGTTGTTTCTCATTATCATTGCCCCTTTCGCCGGAGCCATGTAAAAAATAGATGAGCGGGTATTTTGTATTGGTATTATAATTAACCGGCAGCAATATCCTGTATGGAAGTGTATCGTTTCCAACGATATAATATTCCTTTTGATAAAGGCTAAAATCCTGTGCAGCAAGGCGGAAACCGGCTGCCAGCAATACCAACAAAACAATCGAATATCTTTTCATTTGCTAAAAATAAGTGTTATCAAATGATTCTTCAAAAGTGCTTTTAATCATTATAACAATTTAAAATCTGCTTCTTTTACATCCCTGCTGTTGCCACCAATAAACACTTTAAAATCTCCCGGCTCTGCCGCATACTTTAAATCATAATTATAAAACTTCAGGTCATTTACAGAAATCCTGAAGCTGATCTTTTTTGTTTCTCCAGCCTTTAACTCAATCTTTTGAAAACCTTTCAATTCCTTTACCGGCCTGGTACTGCTTCCTACCATGTCGCGGATATACAACTGTACCACTTCCTTTCCGGTTGCAGCACCACTATTGGTTACCGTAACAGTAGCGGTAAATGTTTCTGTTGATCTGATGGCCGGGCGGCTAAGCTCCACTGTACTGTAGGTAAAATTGGTATAACTCAGTCCGTAACCAAAAGGATATAAGGGGTCGTTGGTTACATCTAAATAATTGGAACGGAATTTCTGAAACCATTTACCTTCAGCCAGCGGACGACCGGTATTTTTATGATTATAATATAGCGGTATCTGTCCAACATTTTGCGGAAATGTGGTACTCAGTTTACCGGATGGGTTTACATCGCCAAACAATACATCTGCAATGGCGCTGCCTGCTTCTGATCCACCAAACCATACATTTAATATAGCGGGGATATTATCGTTTTCCCATTTCAAAGCCAGCGGTCTGCCTGTGAATAAAACCAGCACCACGGGTTTGCCAGTCTTCAATAATGCCATCAATAAATTTTGTTGCGCCTGTGGAATTTCAATATCGCTTCTGCTGCTGCTTTCACCGCTCATTTCAGCGGATTCGCCCAGGGCAGCTACCACTACATCACTCTGTTTGGCTACTGCCACCGCTTCATCAATGATCGCCTGGGCGCTTCGGCGATCCCGATTAAACCCTTTTCCAAACATACCGGCTCTTTCTTCAAATAAACTATCCGCATCCAGGTTACTGCCTTTTGCATATATTATTCTGGCATTGTTTCCTACGGCTGCCTGCAGACCGGCCAATACCGAAATAGCTTTAGAAAAATTAGCTGCTACGCTCCAGGTTCCCGGCATATTTTCTTTTGCATCTGCCAGCGGACCAATCAGTGCAATAGTGCCTGTTTTTTTTATTGGTAAAATATTGCCCTGGTTTTTTAACAATACAAAACTTTGAGCTGCAATGGCCCTTGCTTCGCTGCGATTGGCATCGGTAAAAATATCCGTTTTTGCCCTGTTTGGATCACAATAACGAAAGGGATCCTGGAACAAACCCAATTTGTATTTTGCCTCCAGTATGAGCCGGCAGGAAGCATCAATTTGCACCATGGTTACCTTCCCTTCCTGCAATGATTTTTTTAATGTCAGTAAAAAGCCTTCCCCTACCATATCCATATCAATCCCTGCATTAAGCGCCCTCGCTGAAACAGTTTGCAGGTCTCCCAAACCATGATCTATCATTTCATTGATACCGGTATAATCAGTAACCACGAAGCCTTTGAATCCCCATTGCTTACGCAGCACTTCTGTCATTAAAAATTTATTACCAGTAGCAGGCACACCATCTACCTCGTTAAAAGATGCCATCACGGTTCCTACTCCTGCATCCACCGCAGCCTTGTAAGGGGGCAGATACTCGTTAAACATTTTTACCCGGCTCATGTCGGTTGTATTGTAATCACGGCCGGCTTCTGCTGCACCATATAAGGCATAGTGTTTTACACATGCCATCAGGTTGTAGTTCTTATACTCACCGTTACCCTGGTACCCTTTTACCATTGCCCTGGCAATTTGCGAGCCCAGGTAAACATCTTCACCAGATCCTTCTGAAATACGCCCCCAGCGTGGATCACGGGAAATGTCCACCATTGGGCTAAAGGTCCAGTTAATACCATCGGCGCTTGCTTCCTTTGCTGCAATCCGGGCACTACGTTCAATCGCTTTCATATCCCATGTGCAGGATAAACCCAATGGGATAGGAAACACGGTTTCGTATCCATGAATAACATCCATGCCAAACAACATGGGTATTTTTAGCCGGCTCTGTTCCACCGCTATCTTTTGTACTGCACGAATTTTCTCCACGGTTTTAATGTTAAACAATCCACCTACTTTTCCTTCCTGTATTTTTTTACCGATATCGGAATTGGATGCCTGCCCGGTAACAATATCCCCGGAGCCGGGTAAATTTAGCTGCCCGATTTTTTCATCCACCGTCATCTTTTTCATGAGCGCATCAATGAAAGATTTCATGCGATAGCTATCGGATTTAGGGTCACTCTTTTGCGCATACACATTTACAGAAATGCTGAAAATGATGGCAACAATTGTTAGTGTTTTTTTCATGTTTTATTATTTGATTGGTCTATGTATCTTATTCTTATTTACTAGTTAATTATTTTTTTAGCATTAGAAATGCCATTCGCAAAACTAAGCTGAGAATCATTAAACTTTGGTCTACCGATATCACGTCCCTACGGGACTTTAAATTTGAATTAATTTTTAGTCTACCGATATCACGTCCCTACGGACATTGTCATTTGGTTAAGGTTCAACTTTCATTTGCCACGCTCTTTAGAGCGTGGATAGAAATAATTTTTATTACACATTGGCTTTAGCCAAACAATTTTTCGGCTAAAGCCGCATTTGTTATTGTTAATCTTTATACCCGCCCTTGTGGCAGGGCAATTGAAATGCCTTAACTAATCGACATTGCCCTAAGGGACTTTAAAATTCATCGGTATTGTTACAGAATAAAATTTTAATTACACTATCGCTTGCACTTTATCCTTGCACCTGAAGAAGAAGTACAAATCACGTCAGAGCAAATATGGCTCCATTATCTTTTGCCATATCGCATATCCCTTTGCATTCATGTGCAGATTGTCTTCAATAAAAATATCCTTCATTACCGTTCCATCTTTATTAAACATTTTGTGGTACACATCTATAAACGCCGTTCGCTTTTTTGATTTCAAATATTTTTTAATCAATTCATTCCCTTCCACCATTTTAGGCCAAAGCCTTTCCCGGCTCGGACTTGGTTTCATTGACGCGTATGCAATGGATACAAGAGGCATGCGGATCCTGATTAATTGAAACAATTGCTTAAACCGGTTGAAAACAATCGTTGCACTCACACTATCGTTGGAAGCGATGTCATTTTCACCACAATAAATTACGATTTGCTTTGGCTGGTAAGGAAAAATAATATCGTTTGCATACCGAATTACATCCGGTAAAGAGGAACCTCCAAAACCACGGTTGATAATGTTATGCCCTGGAAAATAATCGGATACATCTACCCATTTTGTAAAAGAGGAACTGCCAATAAAAAGAATAGATTGCCCTGGAGGAAAATGAACACTGTCCTGTTTCCTGAAATGCTGTATATCCTGGTAGAACGGTGGTGCAAGCTGAGCAGGCAAAAGATACCAGCAAAACAGCAAAGTAAAAAAAGCAACTAATTTTCTTTTCATTTTTTCAATTGATTGTTATGTTTTATTTTTTATTAGCTAAAGTATGTTGAAACGCTATTGGGGTTTACAACCGCCCACAGGGTTTTCGGCACCTCTGACCTTGGCAGCCCTATTCCACCCTAATCACTTCCGCCCTTTCACTCACCCCGTTTTCATTAATCGCTTCTATCCTGAAATAATAGGGCTTTTTGCTATCCATCGCCTTAAACCAATATTCATTGGCGTCATGCACCATTACACAATTGTATAATTTTTCCGGATGTATTCCATAGTAAATATTGCAGGCATAGGCATTGTCAACCGGGCTCCATTTTATATAGGCACTTCTTTTATCCTTCTCAGTTCTTAATACAAAAAACTGCTTTACTTTATTGGGCCGGGTACCATTTCCGTTTCCAAATACACGTAAACCACTAATGGCAAATTTGCCGGTTGGCATGTGAATGTTTTCTAATTTTAAATAACGTGCCTGCACCGGTTTTTCGAGTTCAATATAATCATGTGGCACATCCGTTTTGTTATTACTTTTATCGGTTAATACCATCCACTTTTTGCCGTCTGCTGAATAATATAATTTGTATTGGTGAAAAGTGCCCAGCGATTTTCCCAAAAAAGAACTGTCCACATCCTGGTCGGCATAGTTAATCTGTATCGCATTAACAGTGCTGGTATTTCCCAGGTCGGTTTGTATATATTCCCCTTTGTTTGCAGTAGCTGCACTCCAGTATGTTTTTATATTTTCATCCACCGCATGATTGGCATTATAACTACCCAAGGTAGAGGATACCACCACCGGCTTTTTGTAATTGAGGAGCATCCAAAAAGGAATTCCGGCCCCCCTGCCCCCCGAAGGGGGGTTCTTGTACTCCGCTAAGTATAAAGAGTCTTTTAATTTCGCTGGGTCTAAAGCCCCTCCTTCGGAGGGGTTTGGGGAGGCTTCCCCTTCGGGGGGCAGGGGGGCTGGTAGTGTGCGTGGCAGTGCTTGCGGATAATCCCCAAAAGCAGTATTGCACCACATCACCCCATCTTTGTCGAACCCAGTGGGCCAGATGCCCAACCTTCTTTCGAAAGTATTTTTTACGGATACGATCATCGTACTTACATGCCAGTAATTATTATACACATCCTGGAAAGTGGCACCGTGGCCTGCTCCGCGAATAAAGCCGCCCAACTTGTAACTCAACGGATCACTTATTGTTGTAAACGGCCCCAGTGGATGATCACCTACTACCAATCCATCCGCATAACCGCTAAACTCTGTGCCGGGTGCTCCATACTGCAGGTAATATTTGCCTTTGTGTTTTGTCATGTGACTGCCTTCGATAAATGCATCTAAAAATGTATCATCCATGTATTCGCCAAAACGCTGCCAGCCGTACCGCCAGCTTTCGAGTAAGTACATTTCTTTGCGGGTGCCTTTGGGCTGAAAGTTTTTCCGATCCAGTTCCACGCCGTACATGGGAAATTTATTACTGCTGCCATTGTACATGTATAATCTGCCATCATCATCCGTAAAAAAGCTGGGGTCCCAACCTCCGATATCAAATGAATCCACCAATGGTTTCCAATCGTTGGCTTTGGGATTGGTGCTCATCCAGATAGTGAAGTTGTTTGTATAGGTGGAACCAAACACAATCATGGTATCGCCAATAATGCCCACTGCAGGTGCACACAATTCATCATAACCGGCATTCCACGGACGAAGAAATTTTTTGGATATAAATTTCCAGTTAAGCATATCGCTGCTCCACCAATAGCCCCATTGGTTGGTGCTGAACAAATAATAATCGCCTTTGTAAGTAACAATCACCGGATCGGCAGTTGCCCGATGCCTGCCCCACTCGCTGAAGTTGGGAATGGGAGTGTATCCATAACCGATATTGATGGGATTGCAATAGGTTTTTTGTTTGAACTGGGCGCTGGTTACATATACACATAGCAGGAAGCCAGCAGTTAATAACCTTGCTAAGCTTGAAGCATGCCCTGTAGCAGAAATGTTATTTTGATAAGCTGAAGCTGGTTTCATAATAAAATCAATAGGAATGATAGGAATTTTTTGGCTTGAAGATCAATTGGTCGATACTCCATTGCACCGGCCCTGTAAAAAAGAAAACCATGGCCATCACGGCGAATATAAATGGGTGCTGGTCTTCGTAATAAAATTTACCGTTGCCAATCTTAAAACAAATAAAGAGCATATTGATGGCCATGGCCAACGCTGCTGGCCGGGTAAATAACCCCAGCGCCAGTAAACTCCCCGAAATAAATTCGAGTCCCTTTCCCGCATATACCATGAACAAAGGTACCGGCAAGTTTTTAACAACGTCCCATTTTGCGTACTCCACCATTTTGCTATGATTGAATACCTCCCATCCGTGGTAACACATCAGTAAACCGGTAAGGATGCGGAGTATTGCCAATCCGTTTTTTTGCCAGAAAGGTTCGTTAGTGAATAGTTGATGGTTCATGTTGCTATTTTAGTTAATCCTTCAATACTTTTTACATAAACACGGCTTCGTTTCACGCAAAGAAGCAAAGCAGCAGAGGCGTAAAGATTTGAATTTGATGGTCTTTATTTGATTCATCCTAAATAAACAAAGATCATTCGTCTCATTGTCAATCACGTCTCATCGTTAGTACTTTCCCTCTTGAACCGATATGACTATTGGCACTATCTGGCATAAAAAAATTCTAAACTATTAAACAGGCAATTCTCCATTCAATCAAACCCGGCTTTCAATTGAGGAGGACGGCTTTAAATCATAAAGTTAAATTTATCGTCGTCAATTCTGCACGGGGTTTTCAAAACCCAGCTTGGTTAATCCATTTTTAATTTCGGGGCAACTCATAAACAACTTCCACAATAAGCCGCTCCTATAATTTTCAATCATCACGATGATGGGGCCCTGGTCAATCGCCAGGTGTGATTTTGCATACCAGCTTTTCGTTTCATTAAACGCATCTGTAAATCCATATTCACTCCATATTTTATCCCCCAGTCCGTAATAAAAATGCCTCAACGCTTTCATTGAATATTCGGGTGTGTAGGGAAAGGCAGAAAGGGCTGCGGTGGGTGTAATGGTTCCATGATCTTCCGTAGGAGAATGCGCATTGTATCCATCGTAGGTATCGCTGGCGGTTAATCCCCAGCAGTTTTCACCATAGCCTTTAAACGCTTTAGGATTATCAATGCAGTAGGCCCTGTTGATGAGTGTATGGTTTTGATTCTGTATCCAGTAATCGGCATACTGATCTTTTAATCCTTTGGGATTTAGCCCGAGAAAGGAGTATTGGGAAAAGAATAGCGGGCCTCCATAATCGAAACCCAGCGGAAGGGTGTAGCCGTAAAATTGTTTACCGTTTTTAAAGAAATTACTTTGCGCCCATCCGCGATGATACACTGCACTGGTTACCGGGTAACGCTCCGCAGAAGCCGCCAGCACATACATGATGAGGCATTCATTAAACCCCCGTACCGGGAAGTTCATCGCCCAGCCATTGTTGGGGCTCCAGTGCCAGTACAGTACTTCCTGTCCGCCATTTGTAAACCAGTCCCACTCTATATCATTCCATAACCAACTGATGCGGTTACGCAACTCCCTTTCCACATTGTTATTGCCATTAAAATATTGACGTACACATAACAAACCCTGGAGCAAGTAAGATGTTTCTACCAGGTCGGCACCATCGTCTTTTCTGCTGAAAGGAATCGTTTTGCCGGTGGCACCATTCAACCAATGTGGAAATACACCATGGTAGCTATCGGCCTTCGATAAAAACTGAACCATCTTCAATAACATCCTTGCAGCCGTATCCCTGCCGATCCATTTTCTTTCTACTGCAACAATGATGCTCATTACCCCAAAACCGGTACCGCCGGTGGTGGTTACTTCATTGCCATAATTATAGGCCACATTGCTTCGTTCTCTTGCAAGGCCGCTTACCGGGTGGGCAAAGTCCCAGAAATACTTCACCGTTTGTTTTTGCACTTCATCCAGCAAGGCGGAATCAGACAAATTTGTTTGCCTGCTAATTGACTTTTCAAGCTGCTGGGTTTTCTTTTGCCCGATACAATCAGCAGAAAAATAAGTGATTGATAACAGCAGGAAGAAATATTTTTTCATATAAAAAATCGCTTAAAAAATTTTAAAGATATGGTGCGGTAAATCCAAAGTTTTTCATACCGTTTTTAATTTCAGGCGCACTGGTAAATAAGTTCCAAAGTAACCCGGTCCGGTAATTTTCAATCATCACAATAATAGGCCCCTGGTCGATGGCCAATGTTGATGAAGCAAACCAGGGATCGTGCAAAGAAAAGGCATCTGCAAAACCATAATTGCCCCATAATTTATCCCCCAATTTATAATAGAAAAATTTTAAAGCCTGCATTGATTCCACTGGCGTATATGGCATAGAGGATATTGCGGCTGTAGGTGTAATAACCCCCCTGTCATCATTACCCGGTGCATTGGCATGGTAACCATTTGGCACATCGCTGGCTGTAAGTCCCCAGCAAAGATTGCTGTAGCCATACCATTGTTTTGGATTGGCCCTGCAATACTCATAATTTATTTTTGTGTGATTGATTGTTTGGGTTTGATAATTTGCATAGGCATCAGTTAGTCCTGTTGGATTAATGCCCAAAAATGAATAGTGTTCAAAGAATAACGGACCACCCAAATCGGGGCCCAACGGCAATTGGTAGCCGAAAAAGGTTTTGTTATTTTTCATCGCTCCATTTCTTGCCCATCCATTGTCATACACCGTCTTTGGTATTGGGTAAGTGGTGGATGATGCCGCCATTATATATGTAATCAAGGCTTCATTCCAGCCACTCACTTTTGCATTCATAGTCCATGTTTTATCCGGGCTCCAATGCCAATATAAAACCTGTCGATTGTTCTGCTGAAACCAGCTCCACTCCACGGCATTCCATAAAGTATTTATTTTATTTCGTAGTGTTGCTTCCGTTGCATCCGTTGTATTAAAATATTGCCGTGCGGTAATCAGCCCTTCCATCAGAAAGGACGTTTCTACCAAATCGGCTCCATTATCATTGGCGCTGAACGGGATGGTAACACCGGTAGCACCATTTACCCAATGTGCAAAAGCCCCATGGTATTTAGTACAATTATTTATTAAAAAATCACTGATCTTTATTACCCTGGCTGCACCTTCGGATCTTGTAATAAAGTTTCGATCAACCGCAGTTACAATGGCCATTATACCAAAGCCTGTTCCGCCGGTAGTTACCAGGTCGCCACTTGAATTTCTTTCTCTTGCCATGCCTGAAACCGGGTGACCAAAATCCCAAAAATATTTAAAGGTTTGTTGCTGCACTTTATCCAGTAAGGCGGCATCTGTAAGCAATGGGTATTTGTCGGCAGAATCAATGTTCGTTATTAGGTCGAAACTGGCAGTACCGGAAAGCGCCGTATTTTTTTGCGTTTTTAATTCGGTACTTAAAGCAAGCGTATATTTTGTAATCGGCTGTAGCACTGGCAACAAAATAACGGTACTGTCGCCGTTTTCATAAGAAGCAGTAAAAGGAATTCCAACCCCTGACATATTTTTTAAAGTGACCCCTGCAGCTACCGTAGTGCGATTAACATTGGCTGAGAAAGACAATTTGATTGCAGGTGAAAATTTTACATTGTAAACTGGTGAAAGCTTTTGAACATTGTCAATACGAAGTGTAGCAAAACTGAAGGTTTCCGGATTAATAACCGGCGGTATCACTTCCTCCCCTTTTTTACACCCGGCAAAAAAAATTACAGACCCGCACATAAAAAAAAGAAGATTATATCTTATTGTCATTGAATAATGTTTTTAATTGACCTGGTACTGCTTGCAAATAAAAAAGAGGTTGCCCATGATTTTTATAACCGGGCAACCTCACAAACTGAATTTTAAAATACCACGTATTCAAGTTATGATTGACTTTAATTTAAAGCCAAAGATTTAGCCTTATGTAATAAAACATGTTTATATTAATTCATTTTTTAGAAATCAACTTAATACAATACGGCTTTTGCGTTTCACAATTTTACTTATATAAACTAAATTAACTATTTTAAAACTTCTGACAACCCCTACTGCAAAAAGAAACTAGCAGACCATCCGCTATAATTCCCAAATATACCACCGCAATTTACCGAAACTCTATAAGAAATTGTCCATCCAGTGCCAGAAAGAGCACTATAGTAAACAGTGGCATTGGGAAATGCTGTTGTAATTGTTCCAGTAGGTAAATTTATCCCTGTTCCAATATTAACAATATTATACTGAACCGTATACTGTGATGAACCAGCTATTGAAGGCCAGCTGATATTAGAATAAGTGCAACTTGAACCACCGCATCCTAAAGTTTGCATCAATGTTGAATTAATGGGGCCATTTTCGCAAGAAGCTGGAGGTGGAAATAAAGCTTCAGACCAGGCAGAAAAGTCTCCCTGTAAACCGCAACTTAAATTTGCCGCAAGTCTGTACTTATAGGTATGTCCTGTAGTAAAATAATAATAAAATTGTCCTGTATTTGTAATTGGATATGTATTTAAAAGCCTATTGTCTGTCAAATCATACCATTCCATGAGATAGGAGGTTGCGTCAGGAACCGGAGTGAAATAAAGATAGTAACCATAATAGTAGGACTTAGACGAAATAGTCGCAGATAAATTTGCCGGAATACCTATATTACCATTACACACAGAAATCGATTTAGTGATTATTTCTGGCACACCACAAGCAGTTATAACGGCCTTTAGTATAATATCTCCATCAGTTATTCTCGATAGGTTTACTTGCGGACAGTTCGTACAACCAATATCCACAATTCCAAGCGGCGATACAGACCAAACAACAGAAGCATTGCAAGGTAACCCTGCAATATTGTAGTTTTGACGTTTTCCAACAACACCACTTCCACTTATGGATAAACCTAGTGGATTAGTCGGAACAGAAAATGCAATAGCTAAATAATTAACACCATTGGCTGTAACTGTTCCTGATACGCTGCCTAATGCTTTACCACAATCTGGAATAAGCGTTAAATTATTTATTGTTCCTGTAGAATAACTTAAAGGTGCCGGACTACCATTTGACAATAACCAGCCTGGATTAATATTCCATGTAAATAAATTCATACAACTTATTGTAGAGGCATTTCCAATTGAAAAATTCACAGGATTTTGCTCCCCACACGCTATACCAAATTTATCACTAACAACTTTCAAATTTAACATTGGGCGATCTAATGAGACTTTAAACCATGTACTGGGAGTTAAAGTGGAATTACAATTATTTACTGCTCTAATTTTAAATTCGCCACTTGTCAAAGGATCTGGTGTTATATCTGCACTGGGAGTACCATTTATTGGCGTGAATCCATCAGAAACGGAGCTATACACTTTCCAACCTTTAGGTACTACCCATTCGTAAATATTCATCGGATTTGTACCAAAGGCAACACCGGAAGCATCTTTATACTTTACTGGAGGACTTGTATAGTGAAATGTCGCAGTCTTACATTGTCCAACTACATCAGAAGTAAGAATGTCGTCATAACCTTGAGGCGGATTAACGGGTAGGGTACCGGAAAAGGCAGCTTTCACTCCATCCAGTGTTTTTATTTTGGTATAGGTGTAAGTCCCAACGATTGATCCTGTGACTGAATAATACACTTTAAATTCATGTGTCTCTTTTTTGTCGCTAAATTGTACAACTGCCTCCTTTCGATCATCAATGTTTCTAATAACGGTACATCCTTTAAGTGAACTTATTACTATTGAATAGTTACTCCAATTGGTGCCTCCAAAATTAAACGTAAGTAATACATTATTTAGAGCATTTGCATTTGAAGGACAGATTATTTCTGTATTAGGGGATGGAGACACGGTTGGTTGAGCATTAATATTTCCGATATACCCAAGAATCAAAAAAAAAGATAAAGAAAGCGAATTTTTAAAAAAAAAGTTTTTCATAGGGTCTGATTATAGTGAACAATAATAGGTTTCTTGAATTTTATTTATCTGCCCTGCTTTTCCAATTGAAATAAAGCAAATACTTCTACCTCTGTAAGAGCCTTATCATAAATCCGGAACTCATCCATTCTTCCCGAAAAATTTGTGGCCCAACTTTGCGCACTGGCACCATTTGTCAGGCTGGGGGTTGTTTGAAATTGGAAAGCTCCAAAAGCCATTTTTGTAGCATTTATAAAAGTAAGATTTCCGTAAGGAGTTACCGGCTGAACAGATGGATCACTACCATTCAACTTTGGACCAACTGTATTGGCAGGATTTCCAGCCGTATTTACTCCGATCGGAGTGCCATTTTGATAAATATTAAAAATAGATGTAGCTGCATTGTAAGTAGCTGTGAGATGCACCCAGGTACCAAAATTAACTTTCGCATCTGTAAACTGTCCGGCCCAGGGAACTGCAGAATTAAACATGTGAACTTTAAAAGTTGCTTTATCCCCGCTACCCCCGTCCTGGTAAATATCAATGTTTCCCCAGAAATCATCTGTCCTTGCTAATGTAAATATCCCTATGGCCCCACTATTCACCGGAGAGTTTATCCAAAAGGCTATGGTGTAACTTTTTAAACCTTGCAGTGCAGCAGATGGAGTAAATGTTGCATAAGCAGAGCTTGCACCTTTATACCCTTGCCCTTTTTGCCCCGTTTCAAAAGTTGCCCCTTGGTTTACTCCGCTTACCCCCGTAACGCTATCAATAAGACTGCCATTGAAAGCCCAATAACCGACCAGGTTCGATTTACCTATTTGATTCGAATTAGTAAACCCACCGGTAACAGGAGGTGCATCCCCCTTTGGAAAATCATCATCCGTTTCTACTTTCGTACAACTGCTAACAACCATTGCCATTGCGAAAGACAATATCATTGTTGATTTTATTCTAAAAAAATTGTTCATAATATTTTTTTTAAGATGATTATTAATAGCCGTTATTTTGTGTTAGCCTTCCACCACTTAAGTCTCTTTGCGCCTGTGGTATTGGAAAGAGTTCATGCTTGCCATCTACAAATGCTTTTCCATGCGCTCTTAAAACAGTTCCTGCTCTTCCCTGGCGTACGAGGTCTAAAAACCGGTCTTGTTCCATAGCCAGTTCTGTTCTCCTTTCCTTCCATACATTCGCCTGTGATAATGTTGTGGCGGGTAGGTTAGCCCTGCTTCTTACCTGGTTCAATTTAATTAAACCATCGGCATTACCCAGCATTGTGGCCGCTTCGGCGTACATCAACAGCACTTCCGCATAACGCATCAGGCGGATGTTTTTTGGCTTACTGTCTTTATTACCTGTTACCTGCGGAGTTTCGGCGACTGTACTGTGGTATGGCTTATAACTATACCGGTCATTTTCTACTGAATCTTTGGAAGGTATACGAAAGCCATCCCATAACACAGTGCCCGGACTATTGCCTGCTGCCGTAGGATTAATAAATATAATAGTACCATCTTTCCTCGTATCTCCAGCTTCATAAGCACCTACCAGGTCGGTAGTAGGTGTGTTAAAGCCAAACCCAAGGTCATTCCATCCTCCCCTACCACGGGCGCCCTGCCCATTGCTGAACAATGGACTAACCCCATTTTCTGTGGCATTGATACCGGTTTGCACTTCAAATATTGATTCTGTGTTATTGGTACCACCTTGTCCGCCAACTGGCTTTTCCCTGAAGATGAGACTATAGTCAGTAACCAAAGCGTATTTCCCTGATGTGATTACTGCATTGGTAAGATCAAATACTTTCTGCCAGTTTTTTTGATAGAGGTAAGCCTTGGCAAGATAGGCCTGAGCGGCACCTTTGTTTGCTCTTCCCAATTGAGTGGAAGCATCTCCTTTCAAAGGAAGGTTGTCCACGGCAAATTGCAAATCTTCAAGTACTACCGCAAAAATCTCTGCGGCACTTGCACGTGTATTCAGTGGATCGCTGTTGCCTTCACTAGGCAGTGGTACACTGATGATTTTGGGAACCCCGCCAAAGAAGCGGACCAGGTTAAAATAATAGAGGCCACGCAAAAACCTAGCCTCACCGGTCAGCCTGCTTTTTGTTGCTGCATCGATGGAACTTTTACCCAGGATATCAATGGCCTTATTGGCTGCTACAATACCGCTATAGTGACCGCTCCAGATATTATTGAATATAAAATTGGTTGGAGCATGGGTAAAATTATCTATCTCGCCCAGGGGGCCAAAATCCCCCGGTGTACTTCCTTTGTCGGCATCATCACTGGCAACATCGTTTACCAGTTGCCATAAAAAACCAACGGTGGTACTTCCAAAGCCCCCCAGGTAAAGCGTATTGTAAACTCCGCCTACCAATTTAGCCGCCGCATCGGGATCCGTCAAGGCAAGTACCTCGGTTATCTGACCCTGTGGTTGTACTTCCAAAAAGTTTTTTGAACAGCCTGCGAAAAAGGTTGCAGCCGTTAAAGTGGAAGCAATAATTATATTTCTATTTTTCATTTTTAATTATTGAAGGTTAATAAATTAAAACCCAACATTAACACCAACAGCAAATGTGCGGGTGGTTGGGTAAATGGCTAACTCAATACCGCCAGCCAATGCATTTCCATTACTTATTTCAGGTGTAAAACCGCTGTAGCTGGTAAACGTAGCCAGGTTTTGAACGGTTGCATATACTCTAACACTTTGCATTTTTAAGGATGCCAGGGTACTTATCGGTAAAGTATATCCGACCGTAAGATTGTTTATCCGGAAAAAATCACCACTCTCTAAAAAGTAAGTAGATGCCGGCAATTCATTTAGATTTGCCCTTGGGATACTGGTATTGGGATTATTGGGTGTCCAGCGGTTTTTAGCAACATCGGTTTCAATATTATCCCTAAAATCGCTACGGGCGGCTTTTTTGCCGTTGTAAATTTTACCACCACTGGTTCCATATCCTCCAATTGAAAGGTCGAATGTTTTGTACCCTAACCCTCCGTTTATTCCATAAGTAACTTTTGGCTGATAAGAACCCTGGAAGGCCCTGTCCGACGCATTGATTAATTTGTCGCCGTTTATATCCCTGTATTTCAAATCGCCGGGTTTGGCATTGGGCTGAGCTGAACCTGTAATTTCAGCCGCAGTTTGAAAAATGCCTTCTACTTCCCAAAGATAAAAACTGCCAATAGGCTGTCCGTTATCTGAAAGAGTAGTTGTACCCTGCCCGCCAACATTGCCATCAGGTATGGCTTGTCCGCCATTTAAATTTTGAATCCTGTTTTTATTAAATGCTACATTACCACCGATATTATATTTCCAATCTCTATTGATCGTTTCTCTCCATTCTACACCTAATTCTACCCCTTTATTGGTAAAAGTGGCCGCATTGGT
>JBBQTL010000129.1:0-16180 GCA_038213285.1 Chitinophagales bacterium | reverse complement strand
AAGACCCACCTGGTAGGCTTTTGGCTGTGGATACACAGCAAAATCGATACCATTGGTTAATGATGAACCGGGTGTTCTGTTACCAACTTCCGGATCATAACCAGTGTAATTTGTAAAGGTTAGAATATTTTGAGCCGATACATAAATACGGAGGCTCTTTACTACACCTTTTGTTGACGACTCCAAAGATTTAACCGGAATGTTATAACCCAGCATGATATTTTTCAGACGCAGGTAAGAGCCATCTTCAAGAAAACGGGTTGATGGGCGGGCATTTTGATTTGGATCAGCAGAAATAGCCCTGGGAATATTGGTATTTTTATTGGTCGGTGTCCAGGCATTTAATACCTGTGTACCCGCATTAAAGAAACGAATCATGCCTTCTGTAATCACCCTGGTGGCATTATAGATTTTGTTACCAGATACACCCTGGAAGAAAAGAGAAAAATCAAAATTCTTATAGGTGGCACCCAGGTTAAAAGCGTAAGTCGCTTTGGGGATGAAACTTCCTAAAAATTGGCGGTCGTTATTATTTATTACGCCATCACCATTGGTATCTTTAAATTTAAGGTCACCTGGTGCTGTTCCGGCTGTTTGTTTAGCGTGTTTAGTAACTTCTGCCGCATCCTGGAAAATACCTTCCACCTGCCAGCCATAGAAAGATTGAATGGATTGGCCAACAGCAGTGTTGGTTATATTGTAAGATCCAAAATCTCCGTCTCCTCCAGCTTCTATATTCGTAACGCCTTCAGATAATCTTGTTACTTTATTGGTAACAATACTTAGATTGGCACTGGCATTCCATTTAAAATCACCTTCCCTGTCATTGTATCCCAATTGAGCTTCAAAACCACTGTTTTCCATAGAGCCAACGTTTTGAGATACGGTACTATTAATATAACCAAAAGAAGGAGGAAGTGGTACGCTTAAAATCAGGTTATCAGTTTTACGCTGATAATATTCCATTGTTAAAGTAAACTTGTTTTTTAAAATTCCCAGGTCCAAACCAACATTCAACTGTTTTGTTTTTTCCCATTCCAAGTCCTGGTTTCCCAAACGCTGAATTGATGAAGCCGGGCCACCTGTAATAGAACCGCCAAAAGGATATTGAGCACTGTTGGAATTAACACTTACCAACCAAGGTGTATTTCCTAAAACAAGACCATTCAAACCCGTAACACCATAACCGGCCCTTAATTTTAATTCAGATATTTTTGTCTGAGCCATCATAAATCCTTCCTGATCGATTCTCCAACCTACAGAAACTGATGGGAAAGTAGCCCATTTTTTTCCGGGTGCCCAAACCGAAAGTCCATCACGCCGAACAGCGCCACTTAATAAATACTTACCCTTAAAATCATAACTTATACGACCCAGGTAGGATATTAACGCATTTTCGCCAATCAATGTTTGGGCAGAAATATTGGAAGCATTGTTCAATGTTTTTAGATCATTGGATGACTGGTTACCACTGGAGTTTTCAGACCTTGTATTTTGGCTCTGAAATTCATAAACGGCAATTGCATTGATATGATGATTGCCATAAGTTTTATCAAATGAAAGTTGTTCTGTAAATAGCTTTACAGTAGAGATAAAGCGATTATTTGTAATGGTGGCAAGGGTAGCGCTTGAACCTGCAATGGCACCATTATTATTAAAAATGGGTGAAAATCGGTAGTTCAGGCTATTGGCGTAATCTATACCAAAGGTTGATTTGAATTTTAACCATTTAGTGAAATTAAGATCCATGTAAGCAGTACCTAAAATTTTTGCAGTAGTTCTTTTACCGGGTGCTTTTAGCGATGCGTCTTCTACCGGGTTGGTAGGGTCACCGCCATCTTTCGTTGCATCTACTCCTCTAAAACCACCATTTGAAGTTGGATCAAATACGGGGATATGTGGCATCATCCTGATTACATTCACCAGGTTTGTTCTGGAGTTGGTTTCATTATTGTCATAATCCTGTTCGCCGGAAGAAACATATAAATTTTCTCCAAAAGTGAATACTTTACTGATGACATGATCTGAATTAATCCGGAAATTATAACGACGGTAACCAACACTGGGAGCCGTTCCTTCCTGGTTGGTATAACCAGCGGAAGCATAAAAACGGGATATATCATTTCCGCCGCTCAATCCTACATTATGTCCGGTCCATGCGCCTTTTTTAAAATAAGCTTCCTGCCAGTCGGTATTTGTTTGACCATAGGTTTGGGTTCCTCCCACATAGGTAGGCTGATCAATCAATGGAGGTAAGAGTCTAGGTACCTGGCTACCCCTGTAAGCAAGGGCATATTGTTTAAACTGATCGGTGTTTAACAAGTCGAGGCGCTGGGTTACTTCCTGGCTGCCGTAATAAGAATCAAGGCTTACATGCATTTTACTATCTCTTCTACCCTTTTTAGTGGTAATCATAATTACACCATTTGTAGCTCTTGAACCGTAGATGGCAGCAGCAGAGGCATCTTTCAATACATCCACCGATTCGATATCTTTTACATCAATCGTTGCCAGGTCGCCGGTTGGGAAACCATCCACCACATACAAAGGATCGGAAGCAAAGCTGATAGAACTAATACCCCTGATACGTACAATTGGCTCTGTACCGGGGCTACCGTTATTCGTTACCTGTAAACCGGCAACACGGCCTTGCAATGCCTGAGAAATTGAAACGACTGGTAATTCACTTAATGTTTTAGCGCTTACGCTGGAAACAGCTCCTGTAATCAGCGTTCTTTTTTGAGTACCATAACCCACTACTACTACTTCATCCAATGCCCTGTTGGATAATGAAAGTACTACCTGCAACGAGGCTTTGCCTTCAATACTCACTTCTCTCGTCGTCATGCCAACAAAAGAAAACACGAGCGTCTTTGCATTGTTTTCTACTTCAATAGAAAATGAACCATTTACTGCCGTAGTGGTTGCTTTACTTGACCCCTTTACCTGTACTGATACATCCGGCAACGGCTCGCCCTTTTCGTTGGTTACAGTACCGGTAATGTTACGTACCAGCGGCGCTTCCATCTCCTTTAAAGGGTTATTTGTCTTCTCAGAAATAATAAAAATACCGGATGCTTCGTCAAAACGGTATTTAAGATTTGTAGGCGCCATCACCTCGTTCATCACATCGAATACGGGGGTTTCTTTTACATTGATGGTAACTATCCGGCCTACCGGGATAATATCATTGGAAAATGCAAACCGGTAATTGGTTTCCTTTTCAATGGCCTTGAAGAACCTTGTGAGTTTCACGCCATTCAATGAAAGATTCACCTTCACACCTTGTGAAAAGCCTCCTGCATTGACCGACATTGCACAGACAAAAAGCAGAATGGAAGTTAATTTCATAATTTTAAGCAGCTTCGTTAGTGATGGAGTAGTATATCTCCACCAATAAGCATGATTTTTTTTCATACCTTTATTTTGGTTTTAAATTAAAAAATAGAAACAACTTTTGTTTTTCAAAAGTTTTTCAAAGTTTTTAGTACAGGGGGAATGTTGCCGCATTCTTCCCTGTATTTTTATTTATTTAGACAGTTTAATTGTTAATACCTCGCCAAGTTCTAATGTATAATTGAAACTCCTGGATTCTTTTAATAGATCAAGCACCGTATTTAAATCTTCTTTTTCAAACAAACCGGTAAAACGGTAATCGCGGATCACGTCATCCTTAAACTCAATTTTTACGCCATACCATCTTTCCAGCAACGTGGCGATATTGCCAAACAGCTCATCTTCAAATATCAATTTGTTTTCCTTCCAGCCCACCTCTTTTATATTGCCATAATCCGTGAGCTGCAGCTGCTTCACCAGGCTGTCATTTATAATCAAATTAATCCTTTTTTTTGCCGCAACGGCATTGGTATCATTAGCTTTGGAAACGGGGTGTTCCCATTTTATTTTCTGATTGGGATAAAGCAACATGACCTTGTTATCGCTTTCCTTTAAAGTAATTTCAACCAACCCCCGGATTAACGAAGTTTCAGTAATCATTTCATCCACGTAAGCCTTTACATTAAAAGCAGTGCCTACTGCCTTTACATCCATTGCCGGAGTATGCACAATAAAAGGAAGTTTTGCATTGTGTTTCACATCAAAAAATGCTTCCCCCTTCAAATAAACATCCCGGGTGGAAATGCCAAAACCTTCATGGATTTCTATTTTACTTCCTGCATTCAACGTAACGTTAGATCCATCAGGTAATTGAATATTCTTTCTTTCGCCATAAGCTGCTACAAATATTTTAAAGCTTTTATTCCGGCCATTGTTATAATATTTAACTGTAAAAAGTACTGCTACCAATAAAACAACAGCAACAGACCATTTAAGCAGCATGGGTAAAATATGGCTGGATTTCTTCTTTTCAAACCCCTCCATCTTAACAACGGGAGCAGGCTCTGTTGAGTTTAACCGGTTTTGCAACCGGGTTACCTGCTCCTCCAGGTCTGCATCTGCCAGGGCATTGAATAACTGAACAAATTTTTCATTGGCATATTCTATCAATAAGCGACGATCCGGATTTTCTATTATATAATTTTCCCAAAATGCCACATCCTCCGGTGAAGATTTTTTGCAATAATTAATAAAAGATTCGTCAGCCAATAAATCCGCAATGTCCATTTTATCTGACTTCATAATATGGTTTTAATAAAGCATTTCAAAATAGAGTATCCGGCGGGCATTTTTTACCCGTCAATTGAAAAGAATTTTTGCTTTTTTTTAAAATGACAAAAAAACCGATAAAAATAATGGGCAGCAGGGGGATTATTAATTCCCCAAAATTGTGGCAGAAGTAGCCAGGATGTTAACCAACATCATAAGGGCAGCGCTACGGGAATGTTGACTGGTAACCATATCCAGTTTTAGTTTCTTTAAAGCTTCATGAATTTTATTATACACCGTGCGATGGGATAATCCGGTTCTTTGTACAATTTCTTCGTAGGTGAGCCCTTCATAAAACTTAAGCACAATAAGCTCCTTTTGCCGGTTGGGGAGACCATTGATATGATACATCAGTAATTTAAATAAATGATTTTGTTCATCTTTCCTGATCAGTTTTTCCTCTGGGTTTGGTTGTGGATCTTCCGGGTAGTTGTTCCATACAACTTGCAAACTGCCTGACTTTTCAGACTTTTTCCAATCGGAGGTTAGCTTCCGTAAAAAGGAAGTAACAATATAAGATTTAACATTTTTAGCCTCCCCGATGGTTTCCCTTTTTTCCCAAAAGTACAGGAACAATTGCTGAATGGTATCTTTAACCAACTGGGCATCTTTTATTTCCTTCAGTCCTATAAATAAGAGGCAATGGTAGTATTTTTTATACAGGGTTAAAAACATTTCCTTGTCGCCCTGCTGCAGTCCTTTCCACAATGTTTCATCGTTATTCATAACAAGCATCCGTTAGTTTAAGCAAAATATCTTTCTGAAGAATTATAACCGAAGATAACTTTTTATTTAAATTAGGATTAAAAAATATTACAACGAAGGTTGAAGAGTGAAGGTGGAAGTTTGAGGGTGGAAGGTTTAAGGTTGAAGGTTGAAGGTGGAGGGTTGAAGGTGGAGGGTTGAAGTTTAGGGTTGAAGGTGGAAGTTTAGGGTTGATGATTGAAGAAGTGTTGATGGTTGATGGTTTAGGGTTGGTAGTTGGGGTTGGTGGTTGGTGGTTGATGGTTAATGGTGTCTGCTCCTAAAATAGGTTTACATTTTTTAGTTAATAATTCTGCAATAAATATACAGTCTGCACTTATCGATATGTGTTCATCATTCAATGTCGTTTAGTTAAGGTCTAACTTTCGTTTGCCACGCCCTTCAGAGCGTTGATAGAAATAATTCTTTATTATACATTGGCTTAAGCCAAACAATTTTTTCGGCTTAAGCCGCAATTGCTATTGTTAATCCTGGTCCCCGCCCTAAAGGACGGGGCAAAAGAAATGCCCTAACTAAATGACATTGATTTTTGCCCTGGTAGTTATCGGATCAAAAATCAATATGTCAAATCAAACCTAACATAGCATTGATGTCTTGTCTCGCATAAAGTGAGGTATCAATTCGTATGTTTTCCTGGTGAGTCACCCTTTGGGGGTGACTCACCAGGAAAACACATCTCCGCCAAATCGATATTGACATAACACTGGAATCATTACGTTTTTAACTATCGCCTCATATAAATTATTTACTTATTTAGCAGAACCGGTTCACCAAAGCCCAGAGCGGCTAAGCGGGGTAACTGCGTTTTTGCATCCCCTACAATCAGCCAGATCATTTTATCTGCGTTCAGGTATTTGGCAGCCAGCTCGCTGATCTGTTCTACACTCATCTTCTTCACGATGGCTTCCCGATCTTTTATATAATCCGCCTTCCAGCCATACTTGCTGATATTCTCCAACAGGCCCAGTTTTGATCCTGCCGTTTCAAATGCCCGGGCATTGCTTTTTATTAAAAAACTTTTAGTGGTTTCAAGGTCTTTCTTTGTATAATTTTTACCATACTGTTGAAGGATGGTTTTGATTAACTGGGCAGACTCCAACGTGACGTTTGTTCTTACACTGCTTCCAATAGTAAAGGGACCAGGCGTACCCGTTCCGGAAAAGCCTGAATTAATCCCGTAGGTATATCCTTTCCCCTCTCTTAATTGCTGGGTAAGCTGGGATGCAAATCCACCGCCACCCAGGATATAATTCATCACTACTGCCGGGTAATAATCCTTATCCGTTACTGCCAGGGCCGGGTAACCGAATCTTATTACAGATTGTTTCGCATCCGGCACATCATAAAAATATACCCCTGATTTGGCTGGTGCTTTTGGTGTATCAAACACAGGAATGTTCACATGCTTCGGCTTCCATTTACCTATAATACCTGCCAGTGAATTTGTGATGGCTGCTTTACCCAGGGAACCTACCACATGCATACGTGCAAGGGATGGTGAAATGCTTTTGTTATAGAAGGCTTCCAGGTCATCAATGGTAA
This sequence comes from Chitinophagales bacterium, assembly GCA_038213285.1. GTDB lineage: Bacteria > Bacteroidota > Bacteroidia > Chitinophagales > Chitinophagaceae > Ferruginibacter. The sequence goes on along the minus strand of JBBQTL010000129.1, from coordinate 9,208 downwards.
TTGAATTGATAGTTTCAATGGTTCCCAAAATATTATTAGAACGGATATTGTCATTTCCAAAGATGAGCTGGTTGTACTGGTTTTGTGCAATGGCGCCTGGGTTTGCTTCCTGTTGGCGGATCTGGCTAATGACGCTTTGCTTTACCAACGGAAATTCCCTTGCATCCCACCTTGGTTCAAGCAGTATTTCTTCTACCAATGCAAGGGTAGCCGGGTAATTCCTGGCAAGTGTATTTACCCTGATGCGGATATCTTCGCTGCCTGCAATAACATTGATACCGGCGCCCAACTGATCAATGGCTTCCTCTAATTCCGCAGGTGTTTTTTTACGGGTTCCCTGTGTCATCATCCCGGCCATCAGGTTAGCGATGCCTACCCTGGCCGGATCTTCCAGCAACAGACCACCATCCATTACCATCTCAAATTGTACCAGCGGCACTTCGTTGTTTTCAATACCATACATGCGGAGGCCATTGGCTGCTTTTTCAGTCCAGGTAACCGGTATCGTTATTGCCGGTGTTTTGCCATAGGGCGGCTCTTTACTCCGGTCGAAAGTAGATGGCGTGTGTGGGTAACTGGCAGTCGCAGTAGGGTCAACCGCCGCTTCTGCGCCCGCTACAATTGCTTCCTCCACCACATCTGCTTTTGCAGAACCTTCCAATGCCAATGCAATCTTTCCCTTTGGTACAAAACTGGTGGCCACATAATTTTTGTTCCGGATGTATTTGTTGTACACCCGCATTACGTCGGCCGTTGTTACTGCCATCATGTTGTTGATATCCTTTTCAATAAAGCCAGGGTTGCCGGCGAAAATATTGTATTGGGCCAGTTGTGCACCCTTGCCCAACACGCTGGAAAGCGAATTATAAAACTGTGTCTCCAGCCCGGCTTTAATGCGGTTCAGGTCCTTTTGAGATATCCCTTCTTTTTCAAATAGAGCAAACCCATCGCTGATCGCCCGGGTTGCTTCGTCCAGATCTTTCTCTGCAAATGCCCTCACCGATAATTGCATATTCCCGGCCAGTTCAGCCGTACTGTTATACATATTCACCCTCGACGTTATCTTTTTGTCTTCCACCATTATTTTATACAAAGGTGCTTTTTTGCCTTCAGAAAGGTATTGCGCCAATACTTCCAGTGGATAAGCATCGGGATGATATTGTTCTACCGTTGGCCAGGCCATGTTTAGTTCCGGCAAGCGGGCAAAATTATCTTCATGAAAAAGTTTCACTGTTTTATTAACAAGGCCCGGTCTTTTAGCCATCGGGCTCACCGGCTGGCCTCTTTTTATTTCGCTGAAATATTTTTCTACCCAGCGGCGTGCCTGTGCTTTGTCAAAGTCACCGGCCACTACCAGGGTTACATTGTTGGGTACATACCAGCGTTTAAAAAACTCCTTTACATCGGGCAGGGTAGCATTCTGCAAATCTTCCAAAGAGCCAATCACCTGCCAGTTATAGGGATGATCTTCGGGATACAGATGTTTATCTATCACGTAAGAAGTATGGCCATAAGGGTTGTTGTCGTAGCTCTGCCGCTTTTCATTTTTAACTACCTGCTTTTCTTTGGCGAGCACATCATCGGTAACGGTGTTGATGAACCAACCCAGCTTGTCCGCCTCGGCCCAAAGCATTTTCTCCAATGCATCGTTTGGTACGGTTTGCAAATAGTTGGTGCGGTCGGTGTTGGTAGATCCGTTGGCACCCGAGCCACCAATCCTTGCCGTCATTTTATCCAGTCCGCCCTTACCCAGGTTCTCCGATTCAAGAAATAAGAGATGTTCAAACAAGTGTGCAAAACCGGTACGGCCTGCTTTCTCGCGGGCCGAGCCTACATGTGCTGTCAAGGATACCGCCACCACCGGGTCGGAACGGTCGATATGAAAGATGACCTGCAGCCCATTGGGCAAAATAAATTTTTCATAATCCACTTTAAAGATGGCATTCGGGGCTGGCTTTTGTGCAACCGCAATGGAAGTGGCAAATAGTGCAACAACGGCAAAAAGAAAATAAAATCTACGCATGGAGTTATTTAAGTGTAATGAATATTTGTACGGAGGTATAAAGCTATTTTCTTTGGGAGTGATAACCATAAAAAATTAGAATTTTTATATAAGGGGAAAGAAGATTATAGCTGGCAGTGAAACTGTGGGTTTGAAAGGTTACTGATGAAAACCGGCGATAGGATTATTTGGAAGATTTAAGGTATCATATTTTAGAAGTATCGCTTTTAATGTTTGAAAAGTGTTATGTTTATTAATTTATGAATAAGTCATAAGCAAGTTCTCGTCTACATAAATCGAACGATTATAAAATGAAAAAGGTTTTATTTTTATTAGCTTTTATTTTTCAACTTACAAATTTATATTCTCAATTTGGAAATGAACTGATTGATAGTACAATAAAAAATTACCAACTGAACAATCAGGATTGGGTAATCTTCCTTTCAATTGAACAAGCTGGAATGATTTATGATTCTAATGGGAATACTTTAAGGAATGACCCAAATGGAACATACATTTTAAGTAAGATCAATGAAAAATGTTATTTGCAAAAATGTAAAATAAATTATGAAGGAGAAAGACCGGTTCTTAAATTTGGTTATAAAACAAATATTTTTGACAGTGTTCTATTTTCATATAATAAGGATAGTATTCAAAGAGGAGAACATGAGTCAATTTTCCCCAATATCTGTAGAAACGATAGTTTAGGTGTTTATTATGTTCAACAACAATCTGACCATTCTCCATTCTATCAAATTAGTTTTAGAACAATGGAATCTTTTCACAACTTGAATTTTGCTGAAATAGACGTATTCACTTCACCAATATATTCTGCACTATTTCTGAAGAATTTAAATCAAGAGCACAATAGGAACACGTTCATTTATAGAGCTTTTTTAAATACTTGTCGATTAATAAAAACGCAATATCACATTTCAATACCCGAATAAGCTGCTTATAACAAAGGGTATTTTGGCTCACCCAAATCGAAGAATGATAGTTGTAAGAAAAGCAACCTCGACCGACTCGCAAATCATTGCAACATTCTTGTTTTTAGCAATGGAAGAAATTGTCTATAAGTTTATCGGGGAAGAGGATCCGGAAAAAGCTTTAGCATTTTTATTATTCTTCGTATCAAGAAACAATAACCAATATTCCTATCAAAATTGTTGGGTTGCAGAAGATGATGTTGAGGTAATGGCTGCTGTCAATTTATATAAAGGAGCACAATTAAGTGAATTAAGGCAACCCGTTATTGATTACCTAGCCGTTGCGGAGGCATCCTTCAATACTTCTATTGATGCGATATCACCGGGATTGATATCATTGAGCCCGCCGCTGATTGGTATACCATCAATAACATACAATGGATCGTTTCCGGCATTAAAAGAACGCCTACCCCTGATCTGCACCGATACTCCGGCACCCGGCTTATTGCCTGTATTCAATACATACACACCGGCTGCCCTGCCTTGAAGCATTTGGGAAACATTGGTAACAGGAACTTCTTTCAGTGCTTTGGAAGAAACGGATGAAATAGCGCCTGTAACATCTGATTTTTTCTGGCTGCCATACCCAATGACTATTACATCGTTCATGCTTTTTTCCAGCCTGTTCAGCACAACGGTTATAAAGTCCCTGTCAATCACCATTTCCTTTTCCTGGAAGCCTAAGAAACTAAAAACCAGCACCTCTCCTATATTTGCGTTAATCAAAAATTTACCCTGGGCGTTTGTAGAAGTGCCCCTGTCGGTACCTTTAACAATGATGCTGACTCCGGTAAGTTTGGATGGATCATCCGCAGTTGAAACCTCACCTGAAATTTTTTTCATTTGCCCTTCCGCATTAATCATCTGCAGTAAGAATGCAAATAGTATAAGGATCTTCTCTTTTTTCATCACTTAAATTTTATGGATGGTTGTGAAATATGGGAAATACACTGGTACTCGCTAAAGAAGCACATTAAGCAAGCAGACTGCAGCCCTGTCATTGCTTTTCAGAACACTTTACCGGATACAATTCGGCATGGGCAACTTTCGTTACTAAGCCATTTTTTTTATTTAAGGGAAACGATCGTTATGGAATGACTGACATTGTATACATGTAGCAATTAGTTTAAAAATTATAACAATCGTTCTTATGAATTCAAAGATATTATTTGCGTTTATTTTTCTTTAAAAGTGAATTAGCCAGTACTTAAAGTATTTTGACAATAATGCCTGGTCAGCGTTAATGAACCAGCTAAAATAGCTTAACTAAGCGGCCTTCGCAAAGCGCCGCTACACCGATGTTTGTAAGGGGGCCGGTTTTAAAATCCACCACATTTAACCGGCTGCTTAGAAAGGAGGAGCATAAAAGCCCGTTGCAATATCTTATACGATGCGAGGGGTAAAACAGTGAGCTTACTTACACCTTATTGGAAACAAACTGATAACAAGCTGCCACTGTTTTTAGCTGGGTAAAAGGAATCGGTAGATTGGCTGTGATTACCCCTCTGACCGTCCCGGGTCTGACTGGCTATAAGAATTAACCTTACGGCGAGTCCTGCCGTAAATAAATTTCTACTTTGACTAATTTTCGGGCAGAGTCTCATCTGGGAAGGAACAGATCATGTTGAAATTTTCTACCTGTCCCGACGAACGAAGTGGAATTCGGGAGCACTTTTTATTCGAAACCGCTACCAGCTTCCGATTGCGAAATTGTTACCCAATTCTATAGACTTAAATAAGAAGTCACTCATTTATCCCTTGCAACCTATAACCAAACCTGGTAAAGTACAGCAGGCAACCTATCCATTCTTTCTGCAATGGATTATTTTAATGTTTTAGCATATTTCATACGATATTAAAATTCTGCCCGCAAGGTGATGCCATAAGTTTTCGGGTTGCCTAAGTGCGTGGCGCCAAAATCATAGGCATACGCTATGTAATGTTCATTCGTCAAATTTCTCGCCCAAAACATGAGCTGGTAATGCCTGGTGGTAATACCAATCCTTGTGTTCAACAAATTGTAGGGTGATTGACGGATGGTATTTGCAAGGTCGAAATATTGCCTGCCCAGGTACAACCATTCGCCCCTTGCAACGAACTTTATATTGTTTGATTGATTCAATAATACGGTGTATTGTAAAGCCATCATGGAAGTAAGATCCGGCGTATATACCTGCTTATTACCGTCCAGGTCGGCGGTTTGGCCGTTTTGAGGAACCTTGAGCGATTGATACACTGCATTGGTATATCCGATGTTATAAATTGCTTCCAGGCCCTTTATGATGGTAGTGTTTAATTCTGCATCAAACCCTTTACTCCTGAGCCTGCCTGCATTTTTTGTAACGGTAATTGCTTCGGGCAAAACAAGCGTTGGCACCTGTGCATTGGCAATCACATTATAGAACACTGCTACATTCAATCGCAACCGGTTATTGAACAATATATTTTTTGAGCCCACTTCAAAATTATTGCTGTACTCCGGCCTGTAAGCATACAGGGGCGGCTGCGCCGGATCTGATGAAAGCTGGCTTAGGCCACCACTTCGGAAACCACGGCTATAAGTAGCATATACCTCCATATTTTTTTTGGCATGATACGCAACACTGATCATGGGAGAAAATGCACTGAAGGTTGCAGCGCCGGAGGTATCGGACCGGGTTTCAAATACAGGAACGGGAGAAGCGTCTGGCTGGTACTCGCCCAATACATTGGCAGTGGTATGTTGGTAGTCATACCGCAGACCGGCTTTTACATTTATTTTTTCTGATAAAGAATAATCTGCATTGCCAAATAGTGCAGCCCCCTTATTATCGATTGTATTGGTGTTAATAATCGCATAATTGATATCCGGTGAACCTATCAGTAATGCATCTTTGCCAAAATGTATTGCCTGCCTGTTAGGTGATTGCTGGTGAAACAAATAAGCGCCTGCCAGCCATTGCAGTTTAGAATTGATAGCAGCAGGTGAGCTCAGTTTAAATTCCTGCGTATACACTTTTATATTATTCCATTGATTGCCATAATTATTGATGATCGTAACGCCATCAATGGGTGAAAAGTCTCCATCAAGTGGTGAAGTATAGTAACGGTAGTTGGATTGGTAAGCAGATTGTGAACTGAAATTAAATTTTCGCCCGGTGTAGTTTAATGACAGGGAACTGTTAAATGTATTGTCTGTCATTTCCGACACAGCATCCTGGTTTACCTTAAATGGATTTGCAAGCGCTTCACCCGGATTGGACGCCAACGGAAATGCGCCGTGGTTGAGATTGGCCAGGTGCTTTGCATTAAGTGTGAGGATCCATTTTGGACCGGCAATGTATTTAAGGTAATAATTTCCGCCAATGGAATGTTGCCTGTCAAATTTTTTATTGTTGAATTCATTCGTGTAAAAGCCATCATAGCCACTATATAAACCTGCAGCACCCACAAACAATTTATTTTTTATAATGGGCGCCCGAAGTCCGGCCGTGTACCGTTGTGTACCATAATTACCCATATTGACTTCAGCAAACACAGCCATCCTATTGGTGGGTTGTTTTGTAGTGATATTGATTACTCCACCCGTTGCATTTCTGCCGTATAGTGTTCCCTGCGGGCCCCTCAACACATCGATGCCAGCTACATCAAACAACTGCGGAATATAAGTATCGAGCGAAAACTGGCTTACACCATCTACCGAAGTGGTAACAGCAGGATCGTAGGACGTAGAAACAATGCCGCGTACAGCCGTCACATTCCTGCCATCACCCGGGCCGGCAGCATACAAATTGGGAATGATACCGGTAAGGTCCTCCGTCTTCCATATCCGGAAATTCTGGATATTTTTTTCACTGATAAATGAAATACTAAAAGGTACCGACTGCAGATTGGTTTCCTTTTTTTCGCCCCATACGATGAGTGCATCCAGTTGTTTGATGTCTTCAGTTAATTGAAATACCATTGAGGGCATATTGCTATTGGAAACGATCAAAATGCTGTCTATTGAAGCATACCCGGCTGAGGAAATTGTTGCCCTGTATTTGCCCTCACTTAAACCCGTCACCACGAAATTTCCATGGAAATCACTTATGCTGTAAATATTGGTATTCAATAAATGAAAGGTAGCACCGGCAACCGGCTGGCCCTTTATACCGGTAATCTTACCTGTAATTTCCCCGGCACCCTGGCTAAAGGAAGCCAAACAAACATGTGTCAATGCAAAGGTTATTAATAATATCTTTTTCATCCTGGTTTTTGTGGTGACTAAAATAATACCTGCCCTGCAAATTAAATTATGAACATGCACATTGCAGCCGGTATTTATTGTTTTTCCGGTTGTATAATAACTTATTTTTTCCTGTTAAAGTGAACGGATGAAACGGCAGCACTGAAAATTACAGGCGATTTAAAAATCATATAGATTGAATGAAATTTACCATCCGTTACTGTTTCAACCGGAACGTTTACGATACCATATTGTTCCCCCTTTTGAGGCGCAGGCAAAGTTCCACTGCCGAGTAACTTACCATCCGGCGCATCTAACCTTGCTTCAAAACTAAAGCCTGTTTCAGGTGCCTTTTCCCAGCCGCAGTTAACACTTAAAGATCCCACGGCTGTGAGGTCAATATTGTCAACCGCAAACCAACCAGCATTTGCAGGGAATACCAGCACGGGACCGCGTGGAGCTTTATAATGAGAAAAACCGTTGGTTTTTTCAGCGCCGGTAAACGATAGTGTATTGCTCCGGAGAGCGATGGAGTGATGTCCGGTTAAAGCCATAATATTGTTTCCGCCTTTGTCGGTATAACTTGCTGATAAAACCATTACGGGTAAAGGTTTCATTCCTGCAGGTGCCGAACTTGCCATTGGTGGAATAATGGAACCGGATGGAGGCAATGATTTTTTAGGAGGCGTTTTATCAGCAAGTGACAATATCCATGTTACTATTTGTTGCGCATCCGCCTGTGGTAATACAGGATGTGCAGGCATTGCCACCTCGCCCCAAACACCTCCGCCACCTTTGATTATTTTTTGGGCAAGGTAGCTTTTCGCATTTTTATCCTTTTGATATTTCTCCGATACAAGCAGGTACGATGGCCCAACGGAGGTTTCTTTTTCTTTATGGCAGCTTTTGCAGTCGAGCGAAAGTACGAGGTTCCTGCCATCAATGCTGGCCTGTCCCTGCTGGTGCCCGGTTGCTGATATTGCTTTATCGTACCCGTCAATGTATTCAACCGATACGAAAAAATTTGCAGGATCAATCTTTGCTGTATCGTTTTTATCACCCACACTAACATTGTAATTTACAGGCATTCCCGGCAGGTAAAAAGATTTATTACCACCGGTTAAATTTATGGTGACTACCGGAATTTCATTACCTGCATAAACCCCAGCTACAGTGCTTTTGGAAGCACTACCCTTTTCATCCTTTACTTCCACAGATATCTTGTAATCACCCGCTGTTGTATAGGTATACGCTACTTCCGGCACGGTAGTTTCTTTGGTGATGCCATTGCCCAAATCCCACAAAAAAGTAATCTTATCTTTTTCAGGATCTTTGGCTTTCACGGTAGCTTTCACTGTAAGAGGCAGCAAGCCTGAAGTTTTATCCAGGTTTATTGCTGTAATTACCGGCGGCCTGTTTCCTGCATTAAAATCTATGCGTGCTATTCCTGCATCGGCATTTTTTGTAAACCATCCATTTCCATATTCCAATAAATATATTTTGCCATCAGGCCCAACCTCCATATCAATTAATGAATTCAATTTTAAATTACCGAATGGTTCCATTTTATCAAAGTCACCATTGGGTAATAGTGTCACTGCTTTTATCCATCCACGTATCCATTCATAAAAAAGTAATTTGCCATTGTAGTATTCGGGCAAACGTGTTTTTTTTGGAAACATATCAGTATAGTAAACCGGCCCGGCCATGGCATTCCTGCCGCCGGTGCCAAGCTGGGGAAAATCGGGCGAGGCACCGTAAGGATACCAGATGAATGCTGGCGCTACGGGCGGTAATTCTCTTAAACCTGTATTATTCCTGGAGTCATTGATTGGTTTTGCGGGATCGAAGAGGGCCCCGCTTTTGCCTGTTGCATAATCAAACTGGCGATAGGGAAAGTTATTACCTACAAAGAACGGCCAACCAAAAAAGCCTGCTTTACGTGCCTGGTTCAGCTCGTCATATCCCTTTGAACCACGGGTAGCAAGACTATCGCCTTGTGCATCGGGA
>JBBQTL010000128.1:0-16230 GCA_038213285.1 Chitinophagales bacterium | reverse complement strand
AAAAGTTGAAACACTGGAATATTATCTGTTGGTAGAACCGGAACTGATGTATGTGAATTGCTTTAGCAAAGATGACAAAGGAGAATGGCAATCTGCTATTTACAACAAGCCGGAAGATTTGGTGCCGCTAAAAATACTTGTGATTGATTTGCCACTACAGGGGATTTATAATTTATAATTTGACGATCTTGTAAGCATTAAACATTTTCCTCCAATGCAATTTCAACCCATTCTCTCAAAACCCTGCTCCAAATCTTTAATAATGTAATCTGCCTCTTCCAACCCAACATAAAACCGGATCATGCGATGTTCTTTATTGAGTGCATCAAATTCCTCAGCAGGCATACCGGCACATTTAGGGATCACCAGACTTTCATGACCGCCCCAACTTACCGCCATCAATATATGTTGAAGGCTGTTACAGAATTTTTCCACCTGTTCCAGCGTATCGGCTTTGATAATGAAAGTAAGCAATCCACAGGCGCCCTGCATTTGTTGCTTTGCTAGTTGATACTGGGGGAAGTCTTTATCAAAAGGAAAGATAACGGACTCCACTTTTTCATGCTCCTTCAGGTATTTTACTACCTGTTGCGTCGTTTGGGTTATTCGTTCGAGCCGCATGGGCAACGTTCGCAAACCACGTATCAGCAGCCAGGCATTGAAGGGAGAAATGCCGCTCCCGATATTCATGTATTCGCTATTAAAGATTCGTTCAATCATTTCCTTGCTACCGCACAATACACCGGCTACCGTATCGCTGTGTCCACCGATGTATTTGGTGGCCGATTGGAGGGTAAGGTCAATTCCAAAATCAATTGGTGTTTGATAGAGAGGTGTACAATAACTGTTATCAATAATGGTAACGATGTTTTCTGCCTTCGCCAGTTCAGCAACGGCTTTTAAATCTTGTATGGCATAATCCCAGCTATTGGGGCTTTCCAGGTAAATGACCGTTGTGTTGGGAAAGATAGCCCGTTCAAAATTTTCAATGTCACGTCCGTCCACGTAAGAAGTAGTTACGCCAAAACGCGGTAAGATTTCATTGAACATTTTTTGCGCCCAGGTATATGGCTTTTTTACCGACACAATATGATCGCCCGATTTTACATTGGCCAATACAGCGGCAAAAATGGCGGCAGCGCCACTGTTAAATACCAGGCAATCTTCTGCATTATCCAATGCCGCCAATTTCTTTCGCAGGATATCAACGGTAGGGTTTAGCCCCCGGCTATACAAATAGGTAGCGTATTCATCAGCAAATGCATGGCGCATTTCATCCACCGTTTTAAAAGCAAAATTGCTGCTTTGCATAATCGGGGGAGCAATGGCATTAAAATAGTTTTCCCTGTCTTCTGCCAGTTCGTTGATGATGTATGAGATATCCATTAGGTTATTTTTTAGCAAATGATTTTACAATAAAATACACCGCGATAAATGCGGCCAGTATTCCCAACCCTGTTAGGGCGGTGAAGGGCTTGTCGATAAAAATACTGATGGCTACAAAACAATAGGCAATAATAAAGATGGCGGGAAGCAGCGGGTATAATTTCATTTTGTAGATGCCGGTATCATCCAGGTGTTGGGTTCTTTTTCTTAACACAAAAATAGTAGCGGCAGAAAGTACCATGCCAAAGCAGTCGAGGAAAATAGTAAAGCTGAGTATCTCATCAAAGGTTTCCGCATAAAAAACAATCAGGCAGCAGATGGACGCAAATACACTCAGTGAGGTGAGCAATACATCCGTTTTATTGGTCCGCTTTTTAAAAGATGCAGGCAGAATACCGTCCTCGCTCATCGCCTGCATTACCCTTGGGTTACTCATCAGTAAAACATTTACATAAGCAAGTACGGATAAGAATAATAAAACAGATAAAATATTGCCTGCCGCTTCGCCAAAAACATGACTGGCCATGATGGCTGCAATACCTTTAGCAGTTTTCAATTGCTCGAAACCAATTACTTTGTAGTAGGCATAGTTGATAGTAAGGTATAGTGCAATAATGATAAAAATACCGATGAAGATTCCGCGGGGGATATTTTTTGGTGCATTATTTACCTCTGCACCAAAGTTGATGGTTTGCTGGTAACCGCCATAAGTAAACGATACCGCCACCAGGCCAATGCCGAATGCTTTCAGGTATTCCCGGATAGATAAATGTGCAGTTGGTTCGGTTAGCTGGCGCACCGCTAGTTCATGCGATGAAAAAAATAGGGGGGCAATCAGCAACAATACCATTGAGAGTTTTATGATGGTTAAAATGTTTTGTGCCCTGGCGCTCATTTTTAGCCCCAGCAGGTTAACCCCATAAAAAATCAATATCGATACAATGGCAATTACGATTTGTGTAGTGGCTACTTCCTGTGTATTGGTCAATATAACCTTGGTGATATACTCCGCACCAATCAATGCAACGCCGGCCAATGATGCTGCATTGGATATTAAGATGATACAGTTAACAGCAAACGCAATGGAAGGGTGGTAGGCATAGGCAAATATTTTGTAGTAACCACCTGCAACCGGGAAACGGCTGCCGATTTCCGCATAGGTTAGCGCCCCGCAAAGCGCTACCAGCCCACCTGCAATCCATGACGCAAAAAAAAGGAATGGAGTTGGGGAAGCCGCTGCCACATTTGCCGGCGTTCGAAAAATACCCATGCCAATTACCAGGCTCACCACAATCATTGTAAAATCAAATAGACTCAGTTTCGGTTTTTCTGTCATGCTTTGAAGATAAGGGAATTTTGCAATGCAAATGGTTCAAGGGCAGCATTTTATTTGACTAACGAACACTCATTTCATTGCTTAAAGCCAAGGTCAATAGTTTATTTTTCAACATTTGTGGAACTAATAATTTGGCTATTCCATTTCAATCTGTTTACATTTGCACCGAGTTTGGTTCCCGATTAAAATCGGGATTAAAAGGGAAGCCCGGTGTAATTCCGGCACTATCCCCGTAGCTGTAAAGGCCCAGGTGAATTGTCAATGGCAATGGTGAAATCTTCAAATTTTCACTATTCACCATTCACCATTCACGTTGTTGAATCTTCATACCACTGTTCGCCAGCCGGCGTTCGGGAAGGTGTTCAACAAGGTCAAGTCAGAAGACCTGCCAGGTATCACATTTAATCATTCACGGCTTTCGGGTGAAAGGCATGGAGTGTAAGCGCTGAAAAGCATTTATATTTCTAACCGGTGTTGCGTGTACGCACCAGCACCTCAATTTTCCGGAAGCAGTCTCAAAAAAAATCTTTTCAACAACATGAAAAAGAAAATTTTATTGGTGACTGCTGTAATTATCAGTAGTCATTTGTATGCCCAGCAGGACAGTACCAAGCAAACCCTGGATGAAGTAGTTGTAACCGCTATCAAAACACCCGTCAAACAATCGCAAACGGGCAAAGTTGTTACGGTAATCACTAAGGAACAAATCGAAAAAAGCAGTGGTAAAACCGTAGCGCAAATTTTAAATGAGCAGGCAGGTATTACCATCAATGGAGCTTACAATGCGCCGGGTAGTGTGCAAACCGTTTTTGTGAGGGGAGGTTCATCCGGGAGGACATTGATTTTGATGGACGGCATACCGGTTAATGATCCATCCATGATCAATAATGAATTTGACCTCAACCTTTTTTCTATCAATGATGTGGAGCGCATTGAGATATGCAAGGGTGCACAATCGACTTTATATGGCAGCGATGCTGTGGCAGGCGTTATAAACATCATCACTGTTAAAAGCAAGGTGGACAAGCCTTTTAACCTAAAAGCTACTACTGGTTTTGGTAATAAAAATACGGTGCGTAACACTCTTCAGTTGTATGGAAAGGCCGGAAAGCTAGCCTACACTACCCGTTTTGCTAAATTAAAAACGAACGGTTTTTCTTCTGCTTATGATAGCACGGGTGCAAAAAATTTTGATAACGATGGCTACGATGGCAATGTGATCAGCGCAGCAGTGCAATACCAGGCAATGCCTTCATTGCTGGTAAAAACATTTGTACAGCACAGCCAATATAAAGCAGATATAGATGCGGGTGTTTTTGCAGATGAAAAAGATTATCGTATCCGCAACAGTAATTTATCTGCCGGGGCAGGACTGAATTTTAAAAAGGGAATTGTAAACATTACCGCCAATTACCAATATGGCGAACTTTCACGGCGATATACAAATGATAGTTTGTTTGTAGGCCCTTTTGGAACAAAATTCGAAAGCAATCAGTATGGTGGCCGCACCCAATATGCCGAATTGTTTGGTAATATAATTGCAGCAAAATGGATAACAATGATTGTTGGTACAGATTACAGGTGGAGCAATATGAACCAGCAGTATTATTCGCTTAGCAGCTTTGGGCCATACAGCAGCAGTTTTAATGACACCTCGCTGCACCAGACCTCTTTTTATTCTTCGTTGATATTTAATACACTCAATAAAAAACTGAATGTAGAAATTGGCGGAAGGACCAACCGGCATTCTCGGTATGGCAACAACAGCACCTATACTGTTAATCCTTCCTATACAATCAATAAAACCTTGCGTGTATTTGGCAGCATCGCGTCAGGTTTTAAAGCGCCCTCTATTTTCCAGGTATATGATGTTTTTAGTGGCAATGCAGATTTGCAGCCTGAAAAATCGACAAATTATGAAATGGGATTACAGCAAACACATGAAAAAATAAGCACCCGGGTGGTGTATTTTCACAGGGATATTAAGAATGGCATAGACTATGATTATTTGAATTTTAAATATTTCAATTTTGTAAAGCAGGTGGTGGATGGTGTTGAACTGGAACTTGCTGTTAAACCGGTTAAAAATTTAAGTATTTCAGCCAACTATACATTTATAACTGGTGATGAGCAGACCCAAAGCAGAAAAAATACCCATGATACAACATACGGTTATCTTTTGCGGCGCCCCAAACACAATGTAAACATGAATATTGGCTACCAGTTTACCAGCAGTATTTATGTAAGTGTCAGTGGAAAGTCGGTAAGCTGCAGGTATGATGTGGGCGGTTACCAAAAGGAAGATATATTGCTAAAGCAATATTTTATAGTAAGTGCTTATGGGGAATTTAAGTATAAAACCAGTGTCAAATTCTTTGTGGATGTTCAAAACATAAGCAATAGAAAATTCTTCGACTTAAGAGGTTATACAGCCATCCCGGTTTTAATGAATAGTGGTGTAACATTTACTTTATAAACTGAAAATATTGTTGAGTCAGGCTCCAAAGCCTGCTTCATATTTCAAAATAACAGCATTATGAAAAAGACATTCAATCCACGGTTTACCATATTGCTGCTCTTTATTTCCGCAGCGGCTTTTATGCGTATTCCAAATGCAGCCCAGTTAACGCCCTGGGCAAATTTTACTCCCATTGGTGCAATGGGGATTTTTGGCGGTGCTTGTTTTGCCAGCCGCTGGAAAGCCCTTGTATTTCCACTGCTTACATTATTTATCAGCGACCTTATTATTAACAACCTGGTATTTGATGGCAAGTTTGGCGTGATGTACAATGGCTGGTATATTATCTACGGCATTTTTGCATTGATCGTATTCCTCGGTAAATGGATCATTAGGGAGGTGAATATAAAAAATGTACTGGCAGCTTCTTTAGCGGCGGCAATTACTCATTGGATGATCGCTGATTTTGCTGTTTGGATGGCTGGTGGAATCGATTTAAGAACTATAACACCGCTAACGAAGGATTGGGCCGGTTTACTGCAATGTTATTCACAGGGATCACCCTTTATGAAAAATTTCTTAATCAGTAATCTTGTTTACGGAACTGTTTTGTTTGGCGGTTTTGAACTGACACAACTAAAATATCCTGCCTTGAAATTAAGGACAGCACAAAATTTCGATTAGTTATATTGCTAATTCTTCATCCTTTTGTTTACACAAGCATATTGGTTTCTGGCGCTATCGTTCTACAATAAAAAATAACTATGTATGTGCAGGCATGAAGATAAACAATGTCAACGTTGCGGAATGATATTTGAATGTAAAGTGGGCAATATAACACAATGTCAGTGTTATGGAATTACCTTATCTGAAACTGAACAACAATTCATCAGTAAACAATTTACCGATTGCCTTTGTTTCAACTGTATAAGGGATTTGCGGTTTCAGTTTAATTCCGAAAAATTGACGGATTTATTAAAAAAACATCCGGGTCACTAAACTTACAATTATGCAACTATTGTCAAAAAATGCTAAAGCGCCCTTGCTAAGTTGGGATATATTTTCGTTAAAATACAATTCGCTGATGGCGGATGGAGCCAGGCATCAGCAATCAGTAACGGCTATTAAACAAATTGCGAAACTTAATAAGTGGAATAAACAGCAAACATTTGATGCAATAGAAAATATAAATCAATACGTGATCATTATAACCGATCAGTTGCAACGGATCTCCTTTACCGGTTTAGGGTTTTATGAAATGACAGGATACACATCCGATGAAGCATTGGGTAAAAATCCTAAGTTTTTGCAGGGACCCGCAACCAATAAAAAGAACACGAGCCTGGTAAAAGAGCATCTGAATCAAAATGAAAAAACTGAAATAATACTGGAAAATTATCGCAAAAACGGCGAGATTTACCTGTGTAAAATTATCATTACGCCCGTTGTAAATATTAATAACAAGCTGGTAAATTATATTGCCTATGAGCAGGAAATTGCAGCTTGATTTACCTATTTATCATTGTTGTTGTAGGGAGGGCAATAGCAGCGAATCAAAATAGATAATATTTCCATTATTACCATCGGTGTGTATGTTGGCATGGCTCCTGGCTGAATTGGCGATTTTTGGAATCATATGTAGCAGCATATACCGAAAATTTATTGCTGTAAATTGATCAGTTGGCACTTAAAACAATCCCCTTTTAAATAAATGAAAACTAATCGGATAAAAGCTTTGTAGCAGGATGGTTGATGTTCAGATACTTGCCTGCCGTTACAGATTCTTCAGCAATGGAGAATTTCATACATTTGTTTATGATGGCCCTGTTTTAAGACATCCATTACATTTACCAACGAGAAGATAAGTACTACCCCAGATGTGGACGATATTTATGATGGCAGGAATGTCCTTAGGGAAACGTAGTTCAAAAACTAAATATGAGAATTTTTAGCAAGGATGAAGAAAAAATCCTAATAAGGCTTGACGAATTGGCGGGTACGAAAAAACAACAAGAACTGGGGGAAATAAATCCTGTCAATCTATATTCGCTTATTCAACTTAAATTGAATGATGCCGGGTTTGTAGTTGATATATCCAACAATAAAGTAACAGTGACATTTGAAAAGAATTTGCCACAAAAATCAGCTAGATTGGGAGAGTTGCAATTAATAATCGTTCAATCAGTTAATTTATTAAAACTTCTTGAAGATAAGGGTTACATCTACACTTTTAAGAAAGATATTTCTTTGGATTTAATTCCCTTTGGCAAATACAATTTTGAAACACCTTCTTCTCCATATACTTTTTCAGATAAGCGAATTGTCGATCTTGTTATTAAGTATTCAACTGAAGAAATTTACCCGACATTAGAATTGAATCATTTTGTTAAAACAGATAATTTTCAAACAAGGGAATCTGCACGATTTAATAAGCAGTATAAAAGAACAACAGCAGCGCTGAGTGTTGCTATGGCGGCACTTGTGGTCAATATTGTTTTCAATGTGTACACTAATTTCTTTAAATCCTTGTTTAAACCCGGTGAGAATAAGGGAAAAGCGACACTTCAAATAGAAAATAAAAACTATGATAGCTCGAAGAATAAACCTAAATTTGATAAACCCAAATTACTCATTGAAGACTCCTTTCCCATGGATTCATTAACCCGGGAAAACGCTAAAAACAAAAAGCCATGATAAAAGGATTTGAACTATTGAAAACCAATCATGCTGGTGCAATGCTTTTGAAAAGTGGTCTCACTACAAATTATGGCGTGATTAGTGTGAATGACCGAAAACTATTATATTTCACTGGAAAGGGACTTAGGGAAATTTGGTCCCCAAATTTAACATCACCGGAAAAAGAAAGAGCTTCTTCTTTGAGAAAAATAATAGAAGCTGAAAAGAATGAAGAAAATTTAAAAACTTCCGCTTTAAAAGCCGATGGCTATATTGACGAAATTGACCTGGATGAAATTGAAAGGGTCATTTTTTAAACGACTTTAAAAACGACTTCTTCTGAACATAGCCTTCCAATACTGCGGCCAACAACATACTGGCAAAGTAAAGCCTGAATATTGAAACATTGGAGGCAAATTACTGTCAGTTTCGGCCCGGCTCGGACGATTTCAATCCGATATCTTTCGAATTAGCTTTATTCCTGAATTTGCACTTCATATTCCAATATAGTATCGTCACAGTCAAAATCAGTAGTAAATCCCCTTGCCCTTCGGTCATGCAAAGGAATCAATTGCACCTGCCTAAAGGCAATTCCGTAAGTAAGGATGTGAGGTTTCGATCTACAATAATTAAAAAATTCCCTATGCCAGAAAGTCTACAAAAACTAATCCAGGAGAAGATTGAAAATAAAACAAAGCCTCCCGGTGCTTTAGGAGTGCTGGAAGCAATAGCACTACAGGCAGGCATCATTCAAAATACCCTCTCGCCTAAAGTGATCAATCCCCATATTGTTGTATTTGCCGCCGATCATGGCATTGCTGCTACAGGTTTAGTGAATCCCTATCCGCAGGAGGTTACAGCTCAAATGGTAGTAAATTTCTTTAAGGGTGGTGCTGCTATCAATGTATTTTGCCGGCATAATAAGATAGCACTGGCTATTGTAGATGCTGGAGTGAAGGTTGATCTGGATGAATCGTTTCATTTTATAGATGCAAAAATCAGGAAGGGCACGGATAATTATTTGACCGGAAATGCAATGAATATAGATGAAGTGAACTACGCTATTGAAAAGGGCAAAAGCATTGTAGAGGATATTGTTGAAACCGGTTGCAATACCATCGGTTTTGGAGAAATGGGCATTGGCAATACTTCTTCCGCTTCATTGATAATGCATCACATGCTACAGCTTCCCCTGGCAGAATGCGTTGGAAGAGGAACGGGTGCCAATGATGAGCAACTGGCTCAAAAAATTAAGACACTACAGTCTGTCAGCGACTTTCATCATTTGTTTGGAATGGATATCCCGGTGTATGAACTGCTAAGTAAAATCGGGGGTTTTGAAATTGCCATGATGACCGGGGCCTACCTGGAAGCAGCCCGGCAAAACATGATCATTGTAGTAGACGGGTTTATTGCGACTGCCGCTTTGCTCTTAGCTCAATCCATTAGCAATAATACTCTACCCTTTTGCGTTTTTGCACATGCAAGCGGTGAACAGGGGCACCAAAGAATGTTGGATCATCTTCATGCGAAGCCGATTCTACATCTTAACATGAGGCTCGGCGAAGGAACAGGTGCGGCTTTGGCGATACCACTTATTCAGAATGCGGTAAATTTTTTAAACGAAATGGCAAGTTTTGAATCTGCACAGGTTAGTAGTAAAGTGTAACGCTGAAAACCTTCCTGCTGTGCTTTTAAACAGGAAAAGAGAAGCAGGTAAATGATGGCTTTTATTTCTTAATGATGCTTTGAAGTGTAAAACCTGCAGGCAAATATTTTTAAAATAAATTACGCAGTTTCCACTATTCCTTGTTATTTGCAGCTTATTTAAAATTGATCAATCATATATTTATTCATTACCATGCGCTTTACTCCAATATTCATTTCGGTTTTCCTTTCGGTTTTTTGTTTTGTAACAGTATCCGGGCAGTATATTTTTAAAGGAAAAGTGCAGGGCAGCGAGGGCATCAGATTATTGCGTGGCGTTACCGTATCAGTTGATAAAATTGCAGTAGCAGTAACGGATTCAAATGGCATTTTTGAGTTTAATAGTTCAAAAGAAAAAAACACGGTTTCTTTTTCACATATTGGCTACCAGGCGGTTTCAGCAAGTTATACAGCCGGTCAAAATATAGTAGTGATATTGTATTCTTCCAGCAGTTTTTTGTCGGAGATGGTGGTGAAGGCGTACGAAAGAAACACGGAATTGAAAAACATTCCGGTTACGGTCAGTGTACTTGGACGAGCCGACCTGGAACGCTATGGCAATGCAACCATCCTGCCCGCTGTAAATACCGTGCCGGGTGTAAAGATGGATGAGCGCAGTCCGGGTAGTTATCGTTTATCCATTCGGGGTAATTTATTGCGATCTCCTTTCGGCGTGAGAAATGTAAAAGTTTACTGGAATGGTATTCCCTTTACCGATGCTAACGGTAATACCTACCTCAACCAGTTAGGGTTTAGCAATATTGGTAAAATTGAAATTATTAAAGGGCCGGGAGGCAGCATGTATGGAGCCGGTACCGGTGGGGTGGTTTTATTAAACAGCCGGAATGCAGGGTATAAGGAAAACAGTATTTCAATTAATACATTAGCCGGCAGTTATGGTCTGGCAGAAACCAATATTGCCTACCGGAATGAAACGGATAATACCAATTCGTCGTTGCAATATTCACACCAGCAAACTGATGGCTGGCGCAGGCAAACCAATACACGAAGAGATGTGGCAAATTATACCGGCACATTTAACATCAATGCAAAGCAATCAATCAGCACCAATATTTTTTACAGCGATTTGTATTATCAAACTCCGGGCGGCTTAACACAGACACAGATTGCTGCAGACCCACGCCAGTCGAGGCCTGCTGCCGGTCCGAACAGAAGTGCTGAACAACAGCAAGCCGCCTTGTTTATAAAAACTTTTTATGCAGGTATTGCCCACGACTACCAGTACAATGCGCAGTGGAGCAACAGTACCAATGTGTACACTTCCAATACCCGTTTCCGAAATCCCAGTATTTTAAATTACCAGCGCAAAACAGAGCAGGGCATTGGTGGCAGGTCGGTAACGCAATATCAAAACAATAATGTGCGCCTGCATTTTGGCGGCGAATACCAGTATGGATTTACCAGCACCCGCACTTTTGGTAACCAGTCAGGCATACCCGATACTTTACAGTTTGATGATGAGATAGCCGCACAGCAATACAATGTTTTTTTACAGACAGATATTAGCGTGGGCAAAAATTTAATCATCAACGCCGGTTTAAGTTATAATAATTATGGTTATGGGTTTACCAGGCTTAATAAAAGGCCAGTGAAGGAGATCAAGAAAATCTTTGATCCTGTTTTTGTACCAAGGATATCAGTGCTTCAAAAGATAGGCACAAATTATAGTGTGTATGTTACTGTTAGCAAAGGATATTCCCCACCAACGATTGATGAGATTGTGCCATCCACCGGTGTTTTTAATGGAACGTTAAATGCAGAAAAGGCTACCAATTACGAAATGGGCTTCAGGAGCGAATTGGTGCAGAATAAATTATTTGCTGACCTGGCTATTTATCATTTCAACTTAAGCAATACCATCGTTACCCGGAGAGATGCCGCCGGTGCCGATTATTTTGTAAATACCGGCAAAACCAGGCAGCAGGGGGTGGAGTTATCGGTAAATTATTATCCAATCAGAAATGGAATTCATTTTTTACAGGAGCTGAAGCTGTGGAGCAATTATACTTATATCAAAGCAAGGTTTACAACCTACCAGCAGGGAGCCATTGATTATTCAGGTAAAAAATTAACCGGCACGCCACCGAATGTTTTTGCCGGTGGTGCCGATGCGGTTACAAAATTCGGTTTGTATGCAAATCTTACTTACAGCTACACGGATATGATTCCTTTGAATGATGCCAATAGTTTTTTTGCCACCCAATACAATTTGTTTTTTGCAAGAATGGGTTATAAAAAAGATTTCGGCAAAAAACTAAAGGGTGAAATTTATTTTTCTTATGATCATTCTTTCAATACGCCGTATGGTTTAGGCAACGACCTGAATGCTGCTGTTAACCGCTTTTTTAATCCCTCGGCGCCTGAAAATTTCCTGGGAGGGATAAAACTTCAGTTCAATTTATAATAGCTGGTATTTGAAAAAAGAATGGATGATATTTTTATCGGCACTGATGTTTTTAACCAGGCTACCTGTACCAAAGCACATGGATCACAATGAATCCTTGTTACAGCAAACGCCTAAATATTTTCCATTGGTAGGATGGATTGTTGGTATGCTGAGCTTTACGGGATTTATAGTACTTTATAAATTCACAGGTACCAATATCGCAATTCTCGCCTCTATCATTACCGGCATATTTACTACAGGTGCATTTCATGAAGATGGATTTGCAGATACCTGCGATGCATTTGGCGGCGGTTGGACAAAGGAAAAGATCCTTGCTATCATGAAAGACAGCAGGCTGGGTACCTACGGTGTGGCGGGGCTGGTATTAATGCTGGCGGCGAAATTTTTATTATTGAAGGAACTGGTGGAGGCCGTTGAGTTGTTTTCATTTACCAAACAGGATGGCTGGATTTTATACCGGGCAATTGCCATTGTAATAATTACAGCACACAGCATTAGCCGCCTGATGCCCGTGCTGGTAATACAACAGTACAAATATGTAACTTCAGATGATGGTAGCAAATCAAAGCCACTGGCCTCAAAAAAATTGACTGTTACCGCACTGATTGTAGCAATTGTTTTTGCATTGCTGCCGCTGTTTTTTTTATCCTGGCTTTACTTGATGTCGGTGATTCCTATACTGGTAGTTGTTTTTTTTATGGCCCGCTACTTTAAAAAATGGATTGGCGGATATACAGGAGATTGCCTGGGAGCTATTCAGCAGGTGAGTGAAATTATTTTTTATTTATCCCTTTTAATGATATGGAAATTTATTTAGTAAGACATACTACTCCCGATGTTGCAAAAGGCGTTTGTTACGGACAGGCCGACCTGGATGTGACCGACTCATTCGAAAACGAAGCTGCCATTATCCGGCAGCATTTACCTGGTACTCTTACTGCCATTTACTCTAGTCCTTTGCAACGTTGTAAAAAGCTGGCAGAGCATTTATACAGGGATCATACCATTCATTTACATGACGACCTGAAAGAGATAAACTGTGGTAGTTGGGAAATGCAATTATGGGATGATATTCCAAAGCCGGAAATTGATCCATGGATGAACGATTTTGTAAATGTACGTACACCGGGCGGTGAAAGTTATACAGATGTATTTGAGAGGGTATCGCAGTATTTTGAAAAGATTATTGAGCGTCATTCATCAACAGGTAATAAAGGTTTATTGGTTACTGAAGAGGGAATGCACCGTGTTGTAATTGTAGCACATGGAGGAGTTATCCGGAGTATACTTTCCCATATCACCCAAACTCCACTGGCCGACTCTTTTAATGTTTTCTCATTGCATTATGGTTGTGTTATTAAAATTGTACCCGAACAAAATGTATTGCGCCACGAAGTATTATCCAACATAGCACACGAAAAAGAAACCCACAAACCTTCCGCAGGATAGCTGTTTCCCACATTTGAAAATGTATATTTGCAAAAATTTTTAAAACAGTGGATTTTGGCAATATATTGATAAGGGAAATAGTGACAGTTTCATTTACGCTTTTTGCAGTAATTGATATGGTGGGCAATATTCCTGTGCTGGCAAGTCTGCGGTTAAAAATGGGAGGTGAAATCAGGTCAACACAGGCTACGCTTGCTTCCGGTGCTCTGATGATCCTGTTTTTATTCCTGGGAAGGCAGTTTTTGAATTTGCTGGGACTGGATGTGCAGTCTTTTGCAGTAGCGGGTAGTATTGTAATATTTATTATTGGGCTGGAGATGGTATTGGGACACGAATTTTTTAAATCAGATGGCAATCCCAAAAGCGGGAGTGTGGTGCCGATCGCCTTTCCCTTGATTGCCGGTTCGGGCACGCTCACCACCATTATGAGTTTAAAAGCCAATTACCATGATGTTAATATATTTTTAGGCATCCTGATCAATTGTATCGTCATTTATATTGTATTGAAGTCGCTGAAATGGATAGAAAATTTTATGGGGCCAAACGGAATGACCGTGATAAGAAAATTTTTCGGCGTAATATTGCTGGCCATAGCCGTAAAAATCTTTGGCAGCAACTTCAGCCATTTAGGAAAATGATATTGAAAAGGTAGTTGAATCACATTGGCCGCGTAGTACAATGGATAGTATAAGGGCCTCCGAAGCCCCAGATCCAGGTTCGATTCCTGGCGAGGCCACCAACACGCAAAAGTTAACGGGACCTAAAAAGCCTTAACCCACCCCAAACTCAATACTGGTGTGGGTTTTTTCGTTTTTGGATGGGGTTCGATTCCCTTTAAAAATAGAAGATAGTGGATATGTTTTCCTATCCATCTCCTATAGCTGAATACTGAGATCACTGACCTAACGGTCTATTTCTGATGCCGGAACAAATATATTTTTTTGATGGTATTTAATTTAATTGCTTCAACAACTTTATCAAACTGGTAAGTTTGATTCGGCTTGCTGCTATAAATTCTATCGCTACTATATTTTTAATCCTGGGTGCTTCCTCACCGCATTTGTCATGGTTTTTAACGCTTCCATGATTTGAAGTTGGGTCTCCCGTATTTGTGACCATTCCTCCTCCCGCACCATCACCATAATTTTACTTATCATCATTTCCATACCCACAATTTTTAAACAGTAAAGTAAACTGTAATGCCCATTTTATGGGCATTACAGTTCATGCGGCGCTTAAAAAGGAAGAACAAAACTATTAGCCATTACCAACAGTTCGGGCACTGAAGACGGTATGGTATAAAGTAATTAATTACAAATTAAACAAGATGTGGAAGATATGGTGAGTGCGGAGACGGAAAGGATGGTAGGGTACACGGCGTTGGTGGGTTGGTGGCGGGGAAAAGGTGAGCGATTTTACGAGCAGCCCATTCAGTTTTGACAATTATGAAATGAAGCCTTAAAAAGTAACCTAAAAATAATAAGTAACTTAAAAGTTATAATTAACGTCCTCGGTATGACAATTTACGATGGCATAATTTTACGCTGTTTGATGTAAGGCACTAAATAGTATTACCGTTTATTAAGCCTGGCAATAATAGCAGGAAAATGAAAGTAGCGAACCCCTTTCAACGAAATGGAATATAACCAAAGTGCATATGTACGAAGACTAATTCAGCACAGGGTAAGATTGATGCAACTTGAATGCAGAAACTTTTTTGCTTTTTGTAAGTAAGTCCGGTAGCCTGCGTATAACCATTAAAAGAAACTAAAGATCTAAAATTAAAAGAAATGAAAAAGTTATTTACTACAACATTGCTGGCAATACTATTCTTCGCAGGTATTACCTCCGCAAACGCCCAGGCAGATTTACGTAAGAAGGAATTCAATGTTTCAAAATCGGGGGTGGCTATTGAAGGGTTTGACCCGGTAGCGTATTTCACCAAAGCCAAAGCTGTTAAAGGCAGCAAAGATCTTGCTGTATCAGACCAGGGAATTATTTATTATTTCTCCACAGCACAAAATAAGGAACTCTTTAAGGCCAATGCCGCAAAGTATGAACCGCAGTATGGTGGGTGGTGTGCTTATGCAATGGGCGCTACCAATGAAAAAGTAGAAGTGGACCCAGAGACTTTTAAAATTAAAGATGGCAAGCTGTATTTATTCTATCATTCATGGGCGAATAATACGCTCACTAAATGGAACAAGGATGAAGTCGCCCTTAAAGCAAAAGCGGATTTGAGCTGGGCTAAATTTTATCATTAAAATCACGTAATCAATTTAACAAACTAAAAATGAAAAAGTTATTAATGAGTGTGACGGTAATGTTATGTATAACATTGGCTGCAACGGCACAAAAATCAGAAGTGTTTGTCACCAACGGTATTGCTATAAAAGGATACGACCCTGTAGCATTTTTCACAGAAAGCAAAGCAGAAAAAGGAAGTGACGCATTTACTTACAAATGGAAAGAAGCTACCTGGTTATTTTCTACAGAAGACAACCTGAATGCCTTTAAAGAAAACCCGGAAAAGTATGCACCGCAGTATGGCGGCTACTGTGCCTATGGTACTGCAGACAACCATAAGGCGCCAACAGAAACTGATACCTGGACAATTGTAAACGGTAAACTGTATTTTAATTATAATGCGAATGTAAAAAAGGAATGGAATAAGCAAAAGGATGCGCTGATAAAAAAAGCTGATACAAATTGGATTTCTATAAAAGATAAAGAATAAGTGTAGCTTGAACCATGCGTTCTAATTAAGTACCATAGAATACCCATAACCAG
>JBBQTL010000127.1:0-16364 GCA_038213285.1 Chitinophagales bacterium | reverse complement strand
TGCGGGTGGCCACTTAGCCATGTTGCAAGGATATAAATACAGTAGTCCCATAAAACCCAAAGCAATTGTTTCCTTCTCGGGCCCTACTGACCTGAATGACATGTACAATAATCCTGCCGGTGGAAACCCCTTACTATCTTTCCTGTTAGCTTCAGCAGTTGGTAAAATTCCTGCCCAGGACCCGTTGCTGTACACCAATTCGAGCCCGGTTAATTTTATTACTACAGGAGCACCAGCCACCCTGCTATTGTATGGTGATTTAGACCCGTTGGTAAGGTATACACAGGCCAACCTGGCTATTACTAAACTAACTGCCGCCGGCGCCACATATCAATCTGTGTTATACAATGGAAGTGCCCATGTAGACACCTGGACCAATGCAGTTTTTTTTGATTCCTTTACCAGGATACAGACTTTTTTAACAACTCATGTTCGATAATCCTGGCTGTTTAAACTTTCTAATAGAATACAACACTTCCAACATCATAAAAATGTGCAATGTTATTTTGCGTAAAACCGGGCTGCTTCGATTGCTTGTATGTATGCTGTGCCGCACCGGTTCAGCAATTGAAAGCCTGGCAGGAACAGGCCGCAGCCCAATGTCATTTAGTTAAGGGATTTTGCACGATAGGGCATTGTGTTTATAGAAATATTTGTCAATGATTGGAACCAGGCTCCGTAGGTGCCACATAGTTTACGAGGCACCTACGGAGCCTGTGCTTAGAATGATGGTTAACTATTAACACGAAGCTCCCATGGAGCTTAACTAAATGACATTGAGCCGCAGCTTGTTGTTTAAACGCTGTAAAAAAATAGGCCTCATCCTTTACAGTTTGGTTTCCAGGCCGGGTGGTAGGAAGTATATACCGGATAATATCTTCGTAAAAGTTAAAAGCAGATAAAACCAAAGTACAAATGTATCTGCAGAAAGGATGGATATTTACTATTCCCTATTTCCTGGATGGATAATGAATACCCATTGCGTATTTTTGCAGTAATGAAAAAAAGTATTGTCCTTATTCTCTTGCTGGTATTGTCATTTCAGTTTGCTTCATTAGCGCAAACAACGGCGCCTGTTTATTTTAATGGAGCCGTCAAAGAAAAAAAGATAGCACTCAAAAAAAGTATTGTTGAAAATACCATCACTAAAAATTTATCCTACCCACTCAATACTGATACAGAAGACTATTGGATTGATGCCTTTTGGGGAATGGAACTGCTTCGCTACCGGTCGCCCTGGGCAGAAGGCAGGATACAACTCGCTTTTGATTCAATTGAAAACAGAACTGCCGTTTTTCAAAGAGCCTTGCTCGAACTGGCCTATACCAATTACACCGGCCGCTTTTTAAAACAGGTTTCAACCTTGCTGAACAAAACCGGCAATGCAAAAGTATTTGCTATGTGTGCCGAATATATACTTTCAAGTAACACATCCCCATTGGCTGGCATTGATCCTGAAAAAATAAAACAAAGGCTCATAAAAAATGAAAAGGATGAAGCGATTCTAACGTCGTTATTCTGTAGATTACAAAACCCAGGTCCAAAACAAAACAAGCCTTCCATTAGCCCTGTTCTTAATGCCGGCTTTTTAAAAAACCAAACCATACTGTATAGTTTTCAGCGAAAAAACCGCAACTACCCCGGCCTGGCGATGATCCGTGATTCAGCCGGTAATTTTGTAAGCGATGAGACCGGTCATATTTTTTCTGTACCTCAGTTGGCGAGGAGCATCAGTAATCTGCCCGGCTATTTAACCAATGGAAATACTCCGCAGGGAATTTTCAGGATGTACGGATTTGATACCAGTAAAAATGCTTTTATAGGACCTACTACCAATATCCAACTGACAATGCCCTTTGAAACCAGCCTGCAACATTTTTTTAATGACAGCACCATTACCAATACCATTTGGACGCTGGAATGGTATAAAAAATTATTACCCGCTAAGAGTATCCTTTACGGGCCGTTATTTGAATCGTTTTATGCCGGTAAAGCAGGGCGTACAGAAATAATTGCGCATGGTACTACGGTAGACCCGGACTATTATGCAGGCGAATTATATTATCCTCAAACGCCTACCATGGGCTGCCTGTGTACAAAGGAACTATGGAGTGAGGTGGATGGAAAACGATTGGAAAGCGATCAGCAAAAATTAACAGCCGCATTGCAAAAAGCCGGAGGCACCAAAGGATACTGCGTGGTAATAGAAATTGATGATGCGCAAAAACCTGTAACGCTGTCCGAAATTTTACCATTTATACAACCAGTCCACAGTCAATGAAAACAGATATTACCAGCAGGAATGATATAGTAAAACTGATCGTCCATTTTTATGAAGCCGTAAAACCGGACCCGGTGATTGGTTTTATTTTTAGTGATGTGGTTGATATGGATTGGGAACATCATATCCCTGTAATTGTTGATTTTTGGGAAACAATTTTATTAGATAACCCGGTGTATAAAAAGAATGCCATGGAAGTACACTACGATCTGAATAAAAAAATTGCACTACAAAAAATACATTTTGATACCTGGTTAACGTTATTCACCAATGCAGTGGATGAACTATATGAAGGTAAAATTGCAACCCTTGCCAAAAACCGGGCAAAATCTATTGCCGGGGTAATGCAATTCAAAATGGAAGATATCAATACTAAAAAATCACTTATTTAATGCCCCTCACCTGGAATTTCAATTCTTTCGATCAACTAACCGTAAGGGAATTGTACGCTATCCTTCGTTTGCGCAATGAAGTATTTGTGGTAGAACAAAATTGTGTATACCAGGATGCAGATAATATTGATAAGATCAGCTTTCATTTAACAGGTTGGGATGACGGTACACTGGCCGCCTATTGCCGTTTAATACCACCTGGCGTTTCATTCAGCGATGCCAGTATTGGGAGGGTGGTTACATCACCCAGTTATAGAAAAACAGGTGCCGGAAGAGAATTGATGAAGCTTGGTATAGGATTTACGCTTGAGCGCTTTCACTGTAACAATATCACTATCTCCGCCCAGTTATACCTTCAAAAATTTTATGAATCCCTTGGTTTTGTAAAAATAAGCAGCCCCTATCTCGAGGACAATATTCCGCATATTAAGATGCAATTAACTGTGTAATTTTCCTTTTGTAGTACAATATTTACAGCATCTGGTCGTTTTCATAATTGAGATAGTAGCCTTTTTAGTTATCGCGGTACTGAACTAATAAACTGCATATCTCTTCCAATAGTCCTAAACCAGTTGACACATGAAAAATCTTTTACACTGCTTAAACCGTGTGGGGTTCCTCACACCGCTGATTTCACTCTTCTTATTTTCTACCGCTAACGCACAACACTTTATTTTAGGAAACGAAAAAGTAAAGGTTGAGGCAGGATTAAATTTTGGTCCAACTTTCTTTTTAGGCGACCTGGGTGGCAACCGGGGTAAGGGCACTACTTTTATTAAAGATGTGAATCTCCAGGTTACCAAAGTAATGAAAGGTGCGTTCTTATCCATTTACCCGACTGACTGGTTTGGTTTCAGACTTGCCGCCCAATACACATACGTGGAAGGAAGAGATGTATTGATAGAAAACAAGGGCACTGATGAACTATTTCGCAAACAAAGAAATCTCGATTTTAAAAGCAACATGCTGGAAGCTTATGCAGCGATAGAAATATTTCCGCTGATGTTGTTATATAATAATAGTGAAGACTATCAGCCGAGGTATCGCCCTTATGTTTTCATAGGCGCAGGTATGTTTAAATTCAATCCGAAAGGAACCATTACTGACCAGAATGGAAATGTAACCTGGCACGACCTGCAACCCTTACATACCGAAGGACAGGGTTTTGCAGAATACCCTTCGAGGAAGCCTTACGCTTTAATGCAGTTGAACATCCCAATGGGTGGGGGAATAAAATATATAGCCTCCGAAAGAGTGAATGTGGCGTTTGAATTGTTGTACCGGAAAACTTTCACGGATTACATTGACGATCTTAGCACCGATTATATTGACCCAATATATTTCGATAAATACCTTTCTCCTTCAGATGCCATCATTGCGAAGCAGGTATATGACAAGGCATTTACCAGTTTTGTTGCGGGCTCACCACGCCTTCAGCCTGGTTATCAAAGGGGAAATCCTAAGAATATGGATGCCTACTTTTCCTTTGTTGTAAAATTTGGTATTAGGTTAGGAGATACTTACAGCAGTTCATCTGCCAGGAACGCAGCAAGTAAAACCAGGTGCCCGGCAAGATTTTAATTTTTAATCAATCATTAATAAAGTATGAAAAATAATCTACACACCAATACCTTTTTGTTTAAAATGATTTTCCTGGTTTGCTGTTTTATTCTTCCGATTATCTATAACCAGGTAAAAGCAGCCGAAAAACCAGTTAACAGGCATCGCAGCAGCCTGGTGGAATTTAATTTTAAACAGGATAAAAAGAAAGGTGAGTTATCAATTAAAGTAAAATCTGCCAGCGAAGCAAACATGCAATTCTTCATTTTTACACCTGACGGGATTTTATTAAATGAAATCAATGTTTGTATAAATAAAATCACCACCATAAAAGGTTTAAAAAAGGGCCTTTACTTATACGAATGTTTTGATAACGACAATAGGATGAAAAGTGGCAGTTTAATGATAAAATGATTTGCCAGCTTGTTTTTTGGTGATGATTAATAATAAGTGGCAAAGTAAAATAAAAGAAGTTAACCGGAAACCATTGCAATTACCTCTGCGATGGATACCCCTGAAACCACAACTTTAAACTTCCTTATTAAGCTTTGCTACTTTTTAAAAAGCCCCGGCATCACTGCCCGGGCTTTTCCATTTCAATATATTAATGTTCCCACAATTTTCTTTCTTATCACTGATCATTCATTACTGATTAATCATTACTCTTTCAATGTCGTTTACTTAACACGATTGATTTTGCTGTTGCTCAAAACTTCCTTCGTACAAGTGAGTGACACAACGATGATGCCATGAAAAGTAACTGCTGGTCCACAAATTATTTTCATAAGTCAACGATATTCAATACTCATTTCTCATCATTCATCATTCATCACTCATCACTCATCACTCATCCATCATCGCTCATTCATTATCATCTTCCGGGTTAAAGTTTTCCATAAATCCTTTCGCATCAAACGGTTCATCATCGGCCGGAAAAGTATCCGGGTCATTGAACAAGTGCCACTCATCAGGCAGGTCGTTTTCCTTATTAAAAGCTCCTACCCATTGAATGAATATTTTTCTGAATTTTTCGATCTCCACCTTCAGTACATCCAGGTATTTCTCTTCTATATTATGAAGGGCGCCGCATGCCCACAACTGCGCTTTTAACTGGCAAATATTTACTTTAATAATCACTGCACTTTCCATCACGATACTGTACACTTCATTTACCGCAAGAGCTCCTTTTATTTTAGTTGGAACTATCATTGCATTTTCCAACATCAGCCGCTTTGTAATTTCCGCATGTTCATCTTCCGGCAATAAATCGCAAATTGTTCCTGTAAGATTTAAAATATCAATTGCTTTTTTGAACAGTTCATTTCCATATACCTTTACGGGTTTCCAGTTTTCACTGTTGCCTTCATCACCGCGATCACTAAAGTTTTCGGCATCAAAAAAGTTGCCTAAATTATCATCATCCATAAGGTGAATTTTTATATTAACTCTGCTTTTAAATATTGCCCTGTAAAGCTTCCTTTTACTTTTATCAACGCTTCGGGTACCCCTTCAAATAAAACCAGGCCACCGCCATCGCCACCTTCCGGCCCAATATCAATAATATGATCCGCCACTTTTATAACATCCATATTATGTTCAATCACTAAAACAGTATTCCCTCTTTCCACCAATTTATTCAATACTTCCAGCAAATGCTGAATGTCCTGGAAGTGTAAACCGGTAGTTGGTTCATCTAAGATATAAAAAGTTTTGCCGGTATCCTTCTTTCCGAGCTCGGTTGATAATTTTACCCGCTGTGCCTCTCCGCCGCTCAGCGTTACTGCACTTTGACCCAGCGTAATATAGCCCAGGCCGACTTCTTTCAGCACTTTTATTTTACGGTAAATAAATGGTACCGCCTGGAAAAACTCTACTGCTTCATCCACCGTCATATCCAGTACATCGCTAATAGATTTTCCTTTGTACCGGATCTCCAGTGTTTCCCGGTTATATCTTTTGCCATTGCACTTTTCACAATGCACATACACATCGGGCAAAAAATTCATTTCTATTACCCGCATACCACCACCCTCGCATACATTGCACCGGCCGCTCTTTACATTAAATGAAAAACGGCCTGCATTGTACCCCCGGATTTTTGCCTCAGGTACTGCTGCAAACAAAGTTCTGATATCGGTAAAAAATCCACAGTAGGTGGCAGGATTGCTTCTCGGCGTCCGGCCAATGGGCGACTGGTCAATCTCTATCACTTTATCTACCTGCTCCAGGCCCTTAATAGATTTATATTCCAGCGGGTTCATCTTGCTATCGTAACAATGTTTGCTAAGCAACGGGTACAATGTTTCATTGATTAAAGTTGATTTACCACTGCCGCTTACCCCTGTAATCAAAATCAATTTACCCAAAGGAAACTTCACATCCAGGTTCTTCAAATTATTTCCTTTGGCGCCTTTTAACTCTAAAAAACCGCCATTGCCTTTTCTTCTTTCTGTTGGTACTTCAATGGATTTTTCGCCGCTCAAATAAAGTGCCGTATCCGACCTGGAAGCCAGTACCTGTTTTGGTGTGCCCATGGCCACTATTTCACCGCCATGCTTACCCGCTTTTGGGCCAATATCCACCAGGTAATCGGCTGCCAGCATAATATCTTTATCATGCTCCACCACCAATATGCTGTTGCCAATATTTCTAAGATTTTGTAATGCACCAATCAATCGCTGGTTGTCACGCTGATGTAAACCTATACTCGGCTCATCCAGGATATAGGTGATACCCTGCAGTTGAGAACCAATTTGTGTTGCCAGCCGGATGCGTTGCGATTCGCCACCACTCAGGCTTTTGGAAGAGCGGTTGAGTGTAAGATACGTAAGCCCAACATCCAGCAAAAATTGTAACCGCTCCCTTATTTCTTTTAATACATCTTTTGCAATGGCATTTTGCTTAGTGTTTAATCTTTTTTCGAGCGTCGCAAACCATACAGCGAGTTTATCAAGATTAAGCGAACTTAGTTCTGATATATTTTTTTCATCCACTTTAAACCATAAACTCTCCTTTCTCAACCGGGTGCCGTTGCAGGAGTCACAAGTTTTTAGCTGCATGAATTTCTCCACCCATTCCCTTAATGCCTCGCCGCTTTGCGGAGAAGCAAACCAACGCTTCAACATTGGGATAATACCCTCATAACTTCCGGTAAACTCCATCGGAATGGTTTCGTCGCTGAGGTCAAGTTCCAGCGCCGGGCTTATTTCCTGGTCACCATACAGCAGTAAGTCGAGCTGTGCCTGGGGCAATTGCTGCAATGTACTGTTTAAGTTTATTTTATGTTTCCTGGCAAATGCCAGCACCTGCTGAAAAACACTGGCATCCCGTTCTTCGCCCAATGGTACAATGCCACCTTCTTTCACCGTTTTGGATTTATCCGGTAATACAGATTCCATATCAATGGTATATACATTGCCAAGCCCTTTACAAACCGGGCATGCCCCATAAGGACTATTAAACGAGAACGCATTGGGCGATGGCTCTTCGTAACTAATACCGGTATCAATACACATCAACTGCTTGCTATATTGAACTACTTTGTTATCATCATTGATTAATAAAAACATCAGGTCCTTACCAATCTGCAGGGTTTTCTGAACGCTCTGGCTTACCCTTACTTTCATATCATCTGTTACTGCCAAACGATCTACTACCACTTCAATATCATGGATTTTATACCGGTCCACCTGCATTTTAGCTACCAGGTCTTTTACCTCGCCATCAATCCTTACTTTCAAATATCCTTTTTTGCGGATATCTTCAAACAGTTCCCGGTAATGCCCTTTTCGGCCACGTACCAGCGGAGCCAGCAGGCTTATTTTTTTATTTTTAAATTTAGAGAAGACATCAGTTACAATTTCCTCTTCGCTAAACTTCACCATTTTTTTACCCGTGTTGTAGCTGTATGCCTCTCCCACCCTTGCATACAGTAATCGAAGAAAGTCATATATTTCGGTAATGGTACCCACGGTACTTCTTGGGTTCTTATTGGTGGTTTTTTGCTCAATTGAAATTACAGGCGACAGCCCGGTGATTTTATCAACATCCGGCCGCTCCATATCACCCATAAACTGGCGGGCATAGGCACTAAAACTTTCCATATAACGTCGCTGGCCTTCGTTGTAAATGGTATCAAATGCCAGCGACGATTTGCCACTGCCACTTACCCCGGTAAATACAACCAACTGGTTCTTGGGAATTTTAATATCAATGTCTTTCAGATTGTGCTCCCTGGCACCAAATACTTCAATAAAATCTGTATGATTAACTGCTTCCGCAGCGGATTTTTTTTCTTTTACCATGTATGCTTACTTAATGTAAAGGTACAAAACAAAATGTGGGGGATTTAGTTGATAATACCAATGTTTCCTATTTTGCACCCTTAATTAAACTATATGCTATTTAACTTATTTGGTAGTAACGAAGCTGAAAATGAAGAACGGGTTTTTGCGGACAAGGTATTTATGTCTTCCAATGCCAAAATGAATGCCTGTTTACAGCTTGCCAAAGATCAACCAGGCACCTTGTTTATTGCGTGGTTTAGCCATACTGCCAAAACCTGCCAGGATTATTTTATACAAAATGGTTTGAATGAATTTAAACTAACAGAGGCCCGGATATTACACGCCGCCCAACTACAAAACCGTACACCGGTTTTCCTGGAGCATTACCCGTTACATTCAAAAGAAATCGATTTGGTGGCAGACTGGCAACAAAAAAATATTATGGTATTCAGTTCCATGGATGAACCCCTTTTCAAACATTTTGGAAGTGATAAGATGATCCCTTTAATCAGGTTGCTGGGCATGAAAGAAAATGAGGCAATCGAACATTCTTATGTAACGCAATCCATCATTAAAGGCCAGCAAAAAATTGCAGATAAAGTAATTATTGAGCAATCGGCCAACTCACAGGAGGAATGGATGGAGCGTAATTTGTCGTAATGCTCGATAATTTTTGCCAGATAGATGCAATGTATTGACGACCAGTTAGCGGCTATTAATCGAAACGTCTTAAGTTTGCTGGTGTTTTAAATTAAATTACGGCTGACTGGATTAGTGTTCGGGATTAGAAAGTTTTTCATAATAGTTAATTTCAAATAATATAAAAATGAATAATAAAGCCACATCAATCCGGCCATTCATAGGAGCGAAAGATTATGATTTGTCAAGAGGTTTTTATCGTGACCTGGGTTTTGAAGAAGTGATCCTGTCTAATGATTTGTCTTTATTTAAAACAGATCAACTCGGATTTTATTTGCAAAATGCGTATGTCAAAGACTGGATAGACAACTCAATGATTTTTTTAGAAGTGGACGATGTTGACCGTTATTGGAAAGAACTTTTGGCTTTAGATCTAACAACCAAATATCAGGATGTAAGACTGACTCATGTTCGAGAATTTGATTGGGGAAGAGAATGCTTTATGCATGACCCTTCAGGAATTCTTTGGCACTTTGGACAATTTAAAAGCCGATAACACCGGTAGTAGATTAACAGGGTTAGAGATACTAAGCCAGCTTATGCTCATAGGCATATTTTATTAAACCCAGCACACTATTGGTCTTGGTTTTTCTGAAAATGTTTTTACGGTGTGTTTCCACAGTTCGCTCACTCAGGAACAGGCGGTCGGCAATTAATTTGTTGCTATATTCTTTTTCAATCAGTTTAATAATTTCCACCTCACGGCCCGTGAGGTTTACCTGCACATTTTCCTTTTTTAATTCACTTGCCTTTGTCATTTCATATAAAACCTCGTTGCTGAAATAAACCCCGCCGGAAGAAATTTTTTCGAGCGCTGCAATGAATTCCTGCCTGCCAATGTTTTTTAACACATACCCGGATATATCAGCATCATCGATCATTTGATTTACAAGGTCGCCCTGGCCACTCATAGATAAAGCCAGTATTTTTATGTCGGGGTATTGTCTGCGTACCTCTTTAGCCAGTTGTGCACCGTTCATCACGGGCATCATTACATCTGTTAATAATAAATCGACCTGTTGCTGCTTTAACTTCTCCAACATTTGAAGCGGCTCATTACACTCTGCCACCACCTCAAAATCCTGGTAGCCATGTAGCATTGATTTAAGTCCGTCAATTACGATTTGATGGTCATCCACAATGGCCAATGAAATTTTCCTGGTGCTCATTTTTCCTGTTGTTTGTGAGGCATTTTATATTATAACCGGCATATTAAATAAAACGTCAATATTGCCTGTTTGTTGTAAAAGATAGCAAATAATAATTGTTACTCAACAGGCACATGAATTGCCACAAGGGTTCCCTTGCCAGGCTCTGAATCAAAATCCACTGTTCCTTTCAGATATTTAATTCTTGACTGAATATTTTTAAGCCCAATTCCCTCAAACTTTGACTGATCCATTGTATTAAATCCTTTGCCATTGTCTTCAATCGTTGCTGAAATACCATCCACATCTTTTATCAGTGCTATTTCCAGTGTATTGGCGCCGGAATGTTTTATAACGTTATTTACACATTCCTGGATTACTCTGTAGCATACAGTTTCTACGTTACTATCCAACCGCTCATTCAATCCCTCTGTATGCAGGTTAATTTTAATAATCTTGCTGTCTATTTTATCAATGAATTCCTTCACTGCATTTGACAAACCGCTTTTCAATAATGCATTGGGCATCATCTGGTGGCTGATACTCCGTATTTCTTTACAACTTTCATCTACCAGGCCCATTACTTTTTCATAAGCCAGTTTCTGCTGTTCATTTTTAAAGTTTATATCAGCTTCAAAGGCCGACAAATTCATTTTTGCAACACTCATCATCTGCCCTACTCCATCGTGCAAATCAGCGGCTATTCGTTTACGTTCGTTCTCCTCAGCCTGCAACACCGCCCTGGTGGCCAGATCCTGCTGTTTTATTATTTCTGCCTGGATTTTCTTTTCCTGCCGGAGTTTGTATCGCCTGTACCCGGAATAGCCCAACAGTATACTTACTATCAATAAACTTGCAATAGCAATGAGCCAGTAATTTTTACGGGTGATGTCAAACTGCTGCTCCTGTATTGTCTTTTCTCTTTCCAATGTTTTAAACCGGGTATCCAGTTCTGCAAAGCGCTGGCTCAATTCATTGGTGTATAAAGAATCCTTTGTGGTTGAATACAATTTATACATTTCCAATGCCCGGCCATTTTCACCCTTTGCTTCAAACAACTTAGCCAACGTGAAATATATTTTATTTACTTCCGGTTTGCAATTCACTGCTTTCAACCCCATGCTTAAGGCCTGGTTCAATTTCTGTTCCGCAGTATCGTACATTTTTTTTTGGATATATACGTCTGCCAGGTTATTCAGGCAACTAACCATTCCTTTTGTATCATGAAGGCTATCCCTCAATTGATAGGATTCTAAGATGGGTGCAATGGATTCATCTAGTTTTTTAGTTTGTATATACAGGTTGCCCAGGTTGTTGAGTGCATTTGACAGGTATTCCTTGTCGCCGATTACCCGTGTAATGTTAACCGCCTTTTGATAAAATGATTCCGCCTTTTCATACTGTTTCAGATTGAGGTAACTATTGGCAATATTTACATAAGATCCCGCAAGCCCATATTTATCGCCTATTTCTTCTTTGATCAAAATGGACTTCTGCTGGTACTCAATGGCCTTTTCATACAGGCCCATATTCTGATTTATAATACCAATATTGTTGAGCGAATATGCAATCCCTACCTTGTCTTCCGATTGCTGAAACAAAGCCAATGCCTTAAACTGGTTATCCAATGCCTTATCAAAAAGCCCTTGTTTTTGAAATACGATACCAATTTTATTGTAAAGCCTGGCTATGCCTTTTTCATCTTTTAAACGTTGCCGTATTTTTATTGCATTGGTGTAAAGCTGTATGGCGGTATCATAATTTTCTTTGTCAAAGTAAATAATGCCGAGGTCGTTGTAAGCCTGTGCAATCCCTTTATCGTACTTTAGTTTTGATCCGGCGGCAATGGCCTGGTTTCCATATTCAATTGCTTTATCGCTGTTTACCATCCGGTATTGCCAGGTGAGTTCATTGAGGGTTTGTATAGCGGCGGAATCTTTTTGAACAGCCAACAACTTTTCCAGGCTATCAATAACCGGCTTGTTTTTTTGGGCGAAAAGGGGGAGTGTATTGCCTACGTTTGTCAGTATAATTAAAAGCAGTTGCAAGCCAATCTTGTTCATTCCTTGTGGTTGAAGCGAAAAGATAAACTATTTAACAAAAATTAACAAATTGTACGGAAATAGTTTTTTGCTAACGGTAACGGGTGGGCAATGGTGATCCGCTATCGGATGGGCATTGAATCTATTTTAGTTAATATTTTGAATGCATAACTTACTTCATCCTGATCTTATCTACAGAAATAGTCGGGATGTTCCAACACGGAGGTTCAAGGTCTTATCATCATTATTAATTAATTACTCAATTAGACACTATGTGGCACTCCAGGTTTTTTTACGGCCTCGAATAAAAAGTGCTAGATATTTTAAACATAGGTCGTTAAGAAATCATCCGCCGCGGCGGATTGAGCCGGGCAAAAGCT
Organism: Chitinophagales bacterium; assembly: GCA_038213285.1. GTDB lineage: Bacteria > Bacteroidota > Bacteroidia > Chitinophagales > Chitinophagaceae > Ferruginibacter. The sequence goes on along the minus strand of JBBQTL010000127.1, from coordinate 3,576 downwards.
TCATAGTATTGAGCTACTGACGGCGAGTTCCTTGATTTTAGACTTATGTTGAAAATTTCAGCCTTTTTATTCGCAGCCCTGTCCGACTGGCGTCAGCCGGGCGGGCTTGATTTTTTTTGTCTCTTTTTTTTATCAAGATAAAAAAGAAAATAGAGTCTATGTATATTGAAGTCGCCTCCACAACCGACGGGGCTGCGTAATTGGAACGCTGCTTCTTTTGCTTCTTTCATCCCGATAAGGGTTGGGAGCATAGCAACTTCGTCGTTACCGAACCAAAAGAGGCAGCTTATCCAGTGTTGCAATAGCTATGAAAAGCTATATAAATTTTAAATGGCTTAAATAAACGACATTGACTCACGCTTCATGCTTCACGTCTGACGACTCACCATTCACGACTCACGATTCACGACTCATTATAATCCCAATACTTCCTTCATACTAAAAATACCTTTTTTTCCTTTAATAAATTCTGCAGCCAATACCGCACCAGTAGCAAAACCCTGGCGGTTATGCGCAGTGTGAATGATTTCAATATCATCTACCGCAGAGCTATATTTTATTTTGTGTGTTCCGGGTGCCGGATCAATTCTTTCGCTGATGATGGACAGATCGTGTGGATTAATGCTACCATGATTGATCCACTCTTTTTTTCTTTCCAAATTTTCCAAAATCTGTTCTGCCAGGGTAATGGCCGTTCCGCTTGGAGCATCCTTTTTTTCTGTATGATGAATCTCTTCCATGCTTACCTCATAATCTGTTTGCTGATCCATCAGGCGGGCCAATAATTTATTCACTTCAAAAAATATATTAACCCCAACGCTATAATTACTGGCATACGTAAGCGCTCCATTCAATTCTGTACAACGATCCTTCACTTCATTCCACCGGGTCAGCCACCCGGTACTTCCACTTACAATTGGTATACCTGCATCCAGGCAGGCCAGTATATTTTCGACAGCACTATGCGGACTGGTAAATTCTATTGCCACATCACATTGCTGCAGGTTTTCTTTTGTAAATTCCTCCGTTGAATTGATGTCTATTTTGAGGCCAATCGTGTGCCCCCTCTGTACAGCGATTGTTTCGATAGCCTTACCCATTTTTCCATAACCAATCAATGCGATATTGAGTTTTTCCGGGCCGGATGAAACATTGGTAACTGAATCCATTGATAGTTGTTTGATTGGTTAAATAAGGCAAATATAATTATTTACCCACTTTCCTTTTTGTTGAATGTATATCAAGCACAAGGCTTATTCCGGTAGTATTCGCCATTGGGCTGTATCCCTGCTTCAGTTGAAGGCTTAGGTTATCGCTTACATTAAATGCCTTAAGGTGGCCATCAACGGTAGCGTCCACTACATTTAATCCCCAGAACACCAAAAAGAAAAGAACGGAGTAATCCACATTCTGACGAAATGAATTTCGGTAGGTACGGATGGCTTCGGCGGAAAGGTTTTTGAACCGTGGATCAATAAGTGCATCATTTGCTGATAGCGTATCTGTTTTATAGATGTACGCCAATCGGAGTAATTTGTAATTTTTTACATTGAAAAAAAACACGCTGCCCGTTACGCCAAGTGCCCCGTAAACAAGCGGAAGTTTCCAATATCGCCTGTTATAAATCTGACCCCAACCCGGAAAAATAGCCGATCGTTTTGTGGCAATGCGGGGATCGAATTTTTTTTTCGTGGTTTCTTTACTGCTACTGTCAGTGATTTTTTTTGAATCAGCAGCAATACTATTTTTTTTTACCTGGGCTTGTACGTTGCCGCAAAAAAGATAAAAAATGATTATAAAAAATATTGACAATAATTTCCTCATCAACTTACTTTGATATTCAATTTATCCAACAAACCATTCAATTCTTCCAATGAATAATATTCAAATGTTACGGCACCAAAGCCTTTTTTGTTGTGTACCAATTTTACCTTGGTATTAAATTGCGACGCTAAATTATCTTCTATCCTTTTAAAGGCAGGCGGCAGTTGGGCTTTTACCGAATTTTTAACAGCGTCGCTTCCGGTGTACATTTTGCGTACCAGGTCTTCAGTTTGCCTTACAGATAATTCCTTACTTTTTATTTCTGAAAAAATGAACAATTGCTTATCAACCACATCCACACTGATCAGCGCCCTAGCGTGCCCCATCGTAATTACACCAGTGCGTACTGCCACCTGAATATCCGGGGGCAATTTTAATAAGCGGATATAATTGGTAATGGTGCTTCGTTCTTTACCCATTCGCTCTGCTACCTGCTCCTGCGTATAATCCAATTCATCCATCAGCCTTTTATAACTCAATGCAATTTCTATGGAGTTTAAATTTTCTCTTTGCAAATTTTCCAGTAATGCAAGCTCCAGCAACTCTGCATCATTTGCCTGGCGTACGTAAACCGGTACGTCTTTTAACCCCGCAATTTTAGCCGCCCTAAAACGCCTTTCACCAGCAATCAGCCGGTACTTACCCGAAGGCATTTTACTAACCGTAAGTGGCTGAATGATATCATGAATTTTTAGGGAAGCCGCCAGTTCGCTTAATGCTGTTTCATCAAAATCTTTGCGTGGCTGCCTGGGATTGACTTCAATCTGGTCCAGGGAAACGCGGTTAGTTGCGGTGGTCTTTTCAACAACATCCATTTTTAATGAACCTGCTGTATTTTTCATATCTGCATCCATGTTTTGTAATAAACTGCGGATACCTTTTCCTAGTGCGTCTTTTTTATTGGGAGGTGTCATAGTTGAATGATAAGTGAATGAATGATGAGTGATGAGTGAATGAGTGATGAATGATGAATGATGAATGATGAGTGATGAGTGAATGATGAATGATGAATGATGAGTGATGAGTGATGAGTGAATGATGAGTGATGAATTAGGAAAAATGCGTAATGAAATTGATTAGTTATTTTCTAAATACCGTGGGTGTTTACTCCTGATTGGAAATTAAAAAATCAGGTAATACAGAATTCTATAATTACGCATTCTACTCATCAATGATTACTCATTACTGATTACTCATTACTCATCATTCATTACTGATTACTCATCATTCATAACTGATTACTCATTACTCATCATTCATTACTCATTGTATAATTTTATCTGCCTGTTTCATCTTTGTCATATTATTTTTCTGCAAAATTTCTTTAGCAAGGTTCAGGTAATTTACAGATCCCTTGCTTTCGGCATCATACAAAATTACCGGTTTGCCAAAACTGGGCGCCTCACTCAACCTGGTATTCCGGTGAATGATGCTACTAAAAACCATTTCTTCAAAATGCCTTCTTACTTCGGCTACCACCTGGTTGCACAAACGTAAACGGCCATCATACATAGTCATTAAAATACCTTCTATCTGTAATTCAGGATTCAACCTGTTTTGTACTATTTTAATGGTGTTTAGTAATTTGCCCAGCCCTTCCAATGCAAAAAACTCTGTTTGAACAGGAACTGCCACACTATCGGAAGCCACCAGCGCATTCACCGTTATCAGGCCAAGTGAAGGGGAGCAATCAATAACAATAAAATCATATTCATCCCTGATGGGATCGAGTATTTTTTTTAATACGCCCTC
>JBBQTL010000126.1:0-16536 GCA_038213285.1 Chitinophagales bacterium | reverse complement strand
GCAAGGAGGCCGGCGTGCGGCCATCGATGGGATCAGTCGGCGACGCCTATGACAACGCCATGTGCGAGAGCTTCTATAAAGACGAAGACGGAAATGAATGGATGGATATTAAAAAGGTTACAGTATTTATTGGGAACCAGGGCAGTGGAAAAAGTACGGTAGCAAAAGTGATTTCAACGATGGTCTGGATTGAAAAGGCTTTAAATAGAGGCGATATTGATACTTTTCATCTTACAAAAGCAGATTTTTTTGACCTCTTTGAATATCAACGTATTCACAATTATTTTAGAGAAAATACAATAATTGAGTATTTTGGTGATAGGGCAACTATTGAGTTTAATAATAAGCAAGCACATCCGGAATTTCAGTTAATATTTGATTCACATTATGATGTACCCCAAATCATGTATGTTCCTGCTGAAAGGAATTTTTTAAGTACTGTTCATAATGCTTTTGATGTGAAAGGATTGCCCGGAAGTCTTTTCGAGTTTGCAGAAGAGGTAAAAAAGGCACAATTTGCTTTAAACGGCAATAAACTTAACTTGCCAATATCCGGATTGCAATTCAGGTACGACAAACGAAAAGATGAATCTTATTTGGTTGGTAATGATTATGAAATCAATTTACTGGAAGCTTCAAGCGGTTATCAGTCTCTCATTCCGTTATACCTTGTTACCCACTTTTTATCTGATTACATTGATAAGGGAGATAAAACACTTCGGGAACATCTAAGTCCATCCCAAAGTGTAAGAAGGAATAGTGAAATTGCAGAAATCAGCCTAGATACTACTCTTTCAGAAAAAGAGAAGCAACGAAAAATGAACGATATTGATGCCAAATATTTAAGTAAATGCCTGATAAATATTGTGGAAGAACCCGAGCAAAATTTATTCCCTGTTTCTCAGCAGCAACTCCTCAACAGTTTGCTGGCTTTCAACAATATTAATTCAGGCAACAAGCTGATAATGACAACTCATAGCCCATATTTGGTGACAGGTATAACATTAGCTGTAAAAGCAAATGAACTGAAACAACGGGTTAATTCTGATGAATTAAGAAACAGATTAAATAGTATTGTACCATTAAACTCAACCGTTAATCCAAAAGATTTAGCGATTTACGAATTAGATGAAACTGATGGCAGTATCAAAAAACTCGGAAACTTCGAGGGTATCCCTTCTGATAAAAATTTCCTTAATAAGTTTCTGAGAAAAGGGAACCAACGTTATGACTCACTATTAGAAATTGAAGAAGAATTATGAGTGTAAATTTCTTTAAAGCTGACTGCCAAAATATTACCAATAAAAAGAAATTTGGATTGCATGATGGAGAAGATTCAACGCCTGCAAAAATAAAATTAGCTGTCGAGCCAAGCTGGAATGCGACTGTTTTAAATGATGAAGCCAAAGAAATTCTTTTTACCGCAATTGACAATTGTATTGAAATATTAAGAGAAAACGGTGACATGGATAGTCGCTGCGATGTAATGTTGAGCTATGAAAGTAATTTGCTGTTTATAGAATTGAAAAATAAAAGAGGTGCATGGCAAGCCGAAGGTTTACAACAGATTGAGGCAACTATTAAGCGTATGAAAGAAGAAAACGAAGAATATTATTTCAGTTTCAAGAAACGAAAGGCAATTGTAGCTAATACCAAACATCAATTCCCTTGTTTTCATGATGTAAACCTGGAGCAAAGGGAATTCTTTATGAAAAAGTACAAAGCAAGAATCCAATTTGATGGAGAAATTCTAATTAAATGATGACATTCAACACGAACCAGACGCAGGAATGAACGGCGGGCAAAGAGCGGCAACCTTCCTGTGCCGGGCAGTTACTACAGCGATGATTTGAATGAAAATTATTAAAGCAACACAATAAAGCCACTCACGGGGCATTCGTATTTTAAGAAACGAATGCTTTTTCAGCTTTAGAATTTTACACTACATTATCAATAAGGAAGAAAAGTTGATCCTTCGTTCCGTCATCAAGTTTATCAAAGTCTTCCGTCCGCTTCAACGTTTTTTTATCCACGGCCATGTTATTACTTTTTCCAATGGGCTAATCAATAGTAATCCCAAAGGTGCAGAATGTTTCCTCAATGTTCCCTATTACTAATGCAAAAACCCGTGAGAAAAATTGGCACAATTATTAATCCCACTATTTATTGAAACATTCCTTTCAATAAAAAACTTTATCATGTGGACAAAAATCAAAGATTGCGGCAAACAACTGACCATACATTCCAAACTAAGAGAGCTGGGCGATGACCAGGTAAAACTATACGAGATTGTAGAAGTAGAATTTGACCAATACAAACTACAACTAATTGAAACCAACGATCTTTCAACAACAGAAAAGCTGCAACAAGTACTAAGCTGCGAACAACTCGTACAATACGGATTTGAAGTAGAATCCGGAAACTAAAATTTACATGACAGTAATCCCAATCTTTGCATCTTTGCTCCTTTGCGACTTTGCATAAAAAAAACGCTTAAATCTTTGCACCGTTGCAACTCTGCATCTTTACATCTTTACATCTTTGCACAAAAAAACTTAAACCTTTGCGTCTCTGCTCCTTTGCGACTTTGCGTGAAAAAATATTAAACCATGCCTGAAGGTCCATCCATACTTCACCTCAAAGATCAATTAAAACCTTTTAAAGGTAAACTTGTGAAAAAAGCTGGCGGTTACGGACCCATGCCCACCAGTTGGATATTGGGTAAAAAATTAACCGATATTAGAACATGGGGCAAACACCTGCTGTTTGTTTTTTCAAACGAAGTGGTAAAAGTACACCTCGGTTTATTTGGTGATGTCCTCATCAATGAGCGAAAGAAAGTAAACCGTTCTTTCTTCCTGGAGTTTGCCAGCGGTGAAATAAACGGGTATGTTGTAAAAGCAATTAAACTTACCAAGCCGCTGGAAGAAGTGTACGACTGGCGCACCGATATATTAAGTGATGAATTTGACAAAGCCTATTTAACGGCCCTGCTTAAAAAAATGGGCGATAAAACCATCGACGATGTTTTGATGGATCAGGACGTATTTACCGGCGTAGGTAATAAGATCAGGAACGAGGCTTTGTATCGTTCAGCGATCCATCCTTTGAGCGTTGTCAACAAAATTCCCGCAGCAAAGATCAGCAAGCTCATCACCGAAGTAGTGAAGTATGCGAACATATTTTACCGCCAGTTAAAAGAAACAGGTGTCAATGATAACTTCCAGGTGTATCAACAGGAATACGCAGCCGATGGCAGCGAAGTAACCATGAAAATACTGCCCAAATCAAAACGAAAGATTTTTTTCAGCGAGCACCGGCAGGTGTTGTATCAATAAAGACAACGGGCAAATTGTTCGTAAAGAAAAGCAAGTTATTTTCAACTGAATACACATATAGTTTCCTCCGATGTATTCGCAAACTGTAAAATGATAGTGAGGGGTAAATAGTTTTTTCTATAAAACCGGCTGGTTTGCTGGTGAGCAAAAGCGCTATAGTATGGTTTGTTTGCCTTTCAACTCTCTATTAACAAACTAGTGCTATGGTAAGAATAAAATGACGTTTCGATTTGTGAATGGTGAATGATTAATGAAACTTCAAACCGACCGCACTTCTAAACTAATTTGCATTGGCCCCGAAGGCGGTTAAAAAAGATAAAATTGAATTTGCATTGCAGAACAATTTTACTCCCGTTGCTTTGGGTGAAACAAGGTTAAGAATAGAAACAGCAGGGTTGGTTGCAGCCCCATTACTTTGCATCAGGTAAATAATATTTAGCCAAAACGGGCAAAATAAATGAGATTTGGCTACGGATTTTCCATGCCATCTTTGATGCCGGAAAACAGTTTGTCGGCCACAATAACTGAATCCACCAGGCCAATACTGTGTTCATTTTTATTAATACCGAATGTGGTGATAAGGGTAAAGAAAACCTGTTTCCTTGTTTTTGTTTTTTCTTTAAATACCGTTTCTTTCTGGCGCAGCACAGCAGCATATTTATTATCTATAGTGAAATTATCGCCGTAAAATTTCATTTCACAAAGATTGATGCACTGGTCACGGCGGTCTATCAGCAAATCTATTTGGGCGCCTGGGGCACGCCACGAACTGCTTTCGGTATGGATGGCAGTAATGCCCAATGCCTTTTTAATAGCTGCTGTATGTTTTATGCAGAGCGTTTCAAACGCAAGGCCACTCCAGCTTGCATAAGAAGCGGTGCTGCTCAGTTTTTGCCATGTGCCTTTTGCAGAGATGCGGTTGGACTCCATAAATTTTAAATATAACAGAGAATATTCATCAGTGAGTTTGTAAACGGTATCTTTTGTTTTTTTTCCAAACGGGATATAAAGCGTAATAAACCCTGCGCTGCTTAATTCTTCCAGCAAGGTACTGGCAGTGCCTCCTGTTTGCAGTTTGGCAGCTTTAATAATTTGGTTTCTAATCAGGCCATCAGGCTTTGCAGCAAGCGCCCTTATTATTTTAACATGCCTTTCTGCTTTATAAAACAGCGAAGAATACAACTCTTCGAATTCATTGTATAAAAAACCACTTTTATTAAAGCAGGCAGCATCAATAATTTGCGCTGCACTCATCCCGGGTTCTGCCAGCTCAAGGTATTGCGGTATACCACCTATTGCCATATAGAGCTGGATGGTTTGATAGCGGTTCAGGTTAACCTTTTTACTTTGCAAAAAAAGTTCTGTTTCGTAAAGGCTAAATGGATACAAAACAATTTTATGAGTGATGCGGTTGTGCAGACCGCCTTTGTTGCGTACCACTTTTTGCAGCATCCAGCTTGCTGCCGAGCCGCAGATGATTACTGTAACGTTTGGTTTATCTGCTGCCCAGGTATTCCAGAAGTTTTCAAAGGCTGCCAGAAAGTTTGACTTGGGTGTCTGCATCCAGGGAAATTCATCCAGAAATATCACCAGCTTTTTGCTGCGTTTTTTTTTGAGCAGGCTGCCTAGCAAACTCAAGGCATCAAACCAATCGGCAGGAACAGTAAGCGGTACACTGTTATTCAGTTGTTCTGAAAGCCGCCTGGTAAATTTGTCTAACTGAAGTTCTGTAGTGATGTTATGTATGCCTTGATAATGAAAGCTGATACTGTCTCGAAGATAGGTATTTATAAGGTATGTTTTGCCCACCCTGCGCCGGCCATAAACAGTAACCAGTGAAGCTTTATTCGCTTCCAAAGCCTTATCCAGCGTATATTTAGCAGATTCCCTTCCAATTACTTCTATTGTATCTATCATAATATACTTTAGCCAAATGTACATTTTTTTACCACATTTGGCTATTTTTATTTGCACTATTTTTAGCCAAATCCCACTTTTTTTACCACTTTTGGCTAAAGATTATTTGCAGCATACAGCAAAAATAAAAAAACCTGTCGTGCCAAATCATCGTACACTTCCTGCTTTTCTTCCAGCACCGGTTCTTTCAACTGCGCCAGATGGCGTTTTCTCTCCCGTTTCATCGTGGTTATATTCAGCATTTCCACCCGAAGGGAGAAGGCAATAGCAAAGTAGATATAATTTTTAATAGAAGTTGTTTTATTGCTTCGTTTTGCCATCCTTCCATGATAAGACTGATGCCTATCATCACTAAAGAAAGCACCAAATTTTTAGTTTAGCAGGCTTGTGAATGAAAGAAGAATTTTTAGCGCTGAATAAAAACATAAGCAGCATAGCAACTACCACGAAGACAATCATAATCTCTGTATGCCTGGCAGTACCACTGGCAGTGATGATTGATGTGTACGAAAACTACATTATCATATCAGGTACAATCTCTAAAATAGCCAGTAAAAATAAGCTGATGATACGTTCGCCGGTGAATAAACATTTTATACTATTACAAATATTTCGGCAATAAAATAAAAGTAGAAAATAGTGCGAATGAACAAAGGAATACAGAATACCTTTTCGCACGCCAATTGTAACCGACTGTTAGTTTGGTTATTTTACTGCTGCACGTATAAATTTATGTTACGCTGAAGTTTATTTTTCCTTGTCATCATAAAAAGAATAACTGAACCAAGCACTGCCAATATACCCATTATCCAAAGCCATTTTTCAGCATTGCTTTTAGGCGACAATATCACAGTACCTGCATCCCCCATTAGCACCAATCCGGCCCAGTATGCCGGCGCCTTGGTTCTACCATCGGCCTGTAGTAAATATTGTAGTTTGGCCTGTTGCAATGCATCACCGGCTGGCATTTTTGCCGCGAGGTTTTCAATAAATTTTCCGGTAATAAAACTTGCAGACTGTTCATCAACCGGCCAAAGGCTGGTTAAAATACTTTTGCTGCCAGCATAATTAAAAGCATGCGCCAGCGATATCATTCCTTCGCCATCCTGGTAACCGGGTTTGCCGGATTCGCAGGCGGTTAGTATCGTTAAATCTGTATTGATATTACACTTGTAGATATCATAGAGAAACAGCGAGTTGTTATCTGCACTACTGTCGGTATTTTTTGAAAATATCAGTCGGGAAAGTTCCGGCTTTTCGTTGTTAAATTCTGCGTGGGTACCAATGTGTACAATCCTTTTGTTGTCGGCATTTTCCTTAAACGAACTTTGCGTGGATCCATTATCAACAAAAACTTCCCCACCCAATTTATCCTGAATCTTTTTTACCAGGCTTTGTGTGTAGGGTTGAGGTAGCAAGGTCATATACTGCCTGTCGAGCCGCCCGCTATCTTTTACGGATTGCTTGTACACCGATTTGTTTTCATCAGAAAAACCAGGAGCAAAAGCCACGTAATTATTTTTTGATTCAACTGTAGTATTGCTTCCGGTCATAAACAAACTGTAATGATAGCTAATGCTGTGTGCAGCAAGCAGGCTACCTTTCACCAGTTCGCTGTAATGGTGTACCGGCGAAGGCGTGAGCATTTCAAAACTTACATTGTACAAAATACCATCGGGGATGATAATGATATTTTTTGTGCGAACATCATCGGCCAGCGGCTTCCACAACGATTCATACAACTGGTATAAAACTGACGTGTGACTGGTTTCATCTTTAACGGCTGTTTGTAGTAAGTCATTTATTTTTTTATCAATTCCTGATGCATCCAGGTCAATGATTTTTTTACTGCCTTTGTCAAGCACCAATGCATGCAGGCTACTGTCAATAAAAAAATACCTGATCACCGTTGTGGCAACAGGCAATGCAGCCTGTAGCTGTGGTAGAGATTTAAAGATAGATTCATATCGCATCTTATAATACACGGGATACTGTACCCGTATTTTATCAAGGTGCTCCTGCCATTTGGTAGTTGCATCCACATAAGCGTTCATCAAATTAGTATTGGATCGTTCGCCCTGGAGCGATGCTGGTATGGCTGCCTTTAAAAAAATTTCTTCTTCATAAACAGCCGCAGGAAGATGTGAAAATTCAAGCGCTTTCTTTTTATCAAGCCTTGCCCTCAGCCGGTTGTATATGCCGGATTCCTGCAGGTTAATTACCTCATCCAGGTAATGCTGGTTATTGGTAAGCTGGTACAATTCGAGCACTATCTTTTTTGCAAAATTGATTAGCTCTGTGTTATCCGCTATCAATATGTTGATGCTCTCTTCGTCATCTGTTAAAAACTTTCTTTTTTCCAATAGCTGCAATGCACCGTTCAGCCTTGTTAAAACATTTGCAAGATAAATGGTGTCTTTCTTTTGCAATATTTGGTAGCCTGCTTTTTCAATCATTAAAATAGCACGGGGTTTATACAGTTCCATTTTAACTGAGTCAAGCGCAGAGCCGCCGGTCTTTATTTTTTCATTTACAATGGCCAAGCCCATTTTGCCATACTCTGCAGATTGCACATATTGGCCTGCTATAAAATTTACTTCCGAAAGATTGAGCAATTGGTAAAACACCGCCAACGTATTTTGCTGCTGCACTTTTGATACATAATCGTATCCTTTTTTTGATTTTGCGATGGCTTTTTTATAATCACCGTTTTTTGCATAAAACAAGGCGGCATTACTTAAAAACTCCAGGTACATGTTGCTGTATTCTCCCTGGTAAGAAGCTTCATACAGCGAATCGCTTTTTTCATAGCTGGCTGCAGCAGCGGCAATATTATTTTTATTTTCATTGGCTAAAGCCATTGCGTAACGGGCATCGGCCTCCCAAAAAATATAATCGCCTTCTGCAGCTTTCAGTTTGGCCAGGCCCTTTTCCAGGTATTGAAAAGCCTCATCATAATTATGCATGGAATTGGCTAACTGCCCAAGCAATATCTCCGAAATAAAGGTACCCGGATGGCCCGGCTTTAACTGTTGCTTTTTTTGTTGGTAAGAATATACAAGCAGATCCTTTGCTTTTTTATAATCGCCCATCTCTTTATAAAAACCGGCCAGGTTATCCATGGCTTCAAATAAAAATGACCTGGCACCTTCCCTTTTTTGTACCGGGTCGTTGCCGGCAATATACAACTGGATATTGCTGATAGCGTCCTGCTCCGCTTTTATAGCATCTGTAATTTTTCCATCTGCATCATACAATGCCGACATATTATTCAATACCATTGCAGGCCGGTAATATTTATTGCGTTCAGTGGGCTTTGTTGTTGATAATACTTTCAAAGCTTTATTAAAAAAAAAGGTGGCACTGTCATTTTTAGAGGCATACCACATCAGGCTGGCCATTGCATTGTACGACATGTACAGTTCTTCACTGTCTGTATTCTTTTCTGTTTCCCTGATGGCGAGCGCCCTCCGATGATGTTGTTTTGAAAGGGCTGCATTCCCCATGCGTTGTGCATATACGCCCAAATTATTTTCAACTTTTGCAATCTCCAATGGAGTGATGGCATATTTCATTGCCCCGGTACAGGCATCATAAGCCTTTTTATCTTCACCCGCACCGCCAAAAAATTCTCCTGCTTCCAGGTACACCCGCCGCATAGTGATATTGTTGGGTTTTTTTGCGGCTATACGATTTGTCAACGTATTGATTGCGATGGCTGCTTTCCCAGGTCCACCATTTTCCATACCCAGTTTCCCGGCAAGTGAAATATAATATATCAGTGTATCTGTATTGTTATCATTTAAAAAATACTGCACCTGTTGCTCCAGTAATGTTGCTGCCTGTTTAAAATTTTTTGCTTCAATGGCGGCTTCAATTTCGGCTGCACCTTTCGCCCTGTCCTGCGCAAAAATGGGTATCAATAAAAAAACAATACATAATCCGGCAAGGCTGTATTTTGTAGAATGCATAGCACTGTTATTTTATTTTGCTGATTAGTTCAATGCTTTCCGGACGTTCAGATTTTTCAATGTATGGAATGGCTTCAGTTACTTCGCCCTGCTTTAATAATGCAAGACCGGTGTACCAGCAGGCTTCTTTGTAGAAAGGTTTTGCGGTATCTGTAGTCATTAATTTTAAAAGAGCAATTGCTGCAGCATTGTTACCATCGGCCAGTTGTGCGGCTCCTAAAAAATAATTCAGTGTATCATTTTGAGGCAGTTCAATTTTAAGTTTGTCCCATTCATCAATTGCCTTTTTGTAATTGCCTGTTTTATAGTCTAGCATTGCTTTATTAAAAACGTAATTATCACCGGTGCCCATTGCACTCATCAAACCAGGGTCGGGTTTATAATAGGTAGCGTATATTTTTTCATACTTATTTTTACTGGTTGTAAACAGCCAGATTGATATGGTTGCCAGCAAAGCAATTGATGCTGCCACCATTAGCTTTCGTTGTATGGATATGATTTTACTTCCTCCTTTTTCAGGTTGATTTTTTTTTAAATTTTCATGATAGCTTTTCAGGCGTTCTTTCAGCGAAGCAGTTTCAATGCCGGCAAGCAGCAGTTTTACTTCACTTAGTTTGTAAGCCAATGAACTATCCGTTTGCATCCTTTCTTTAAATGCATTTCGTTGTTCAGTATCTGACTTATCATGCAGGTACTGTTCAATACTTTCAAACTCCTGAGTTGATATCGTATAGTTTGTATCCAATTATTTTTTATCTATTGTATTACCATATTGCGCAGACGCTGCAGACAGCGATATTTATTATTTTTTGCAGTTGCTTCTGTCCAGGAAAAACGGGCTGCTATCTGCTGCATACTTTTTTTCATAAAATAAAACAGCGTAAGCACTTCCCTGCATGGTTCACCAAGATTTTTAAAATGTTGTTCTACCTTTTCGATATAACGCTGTTCTTCTTCATTGTATGCAGTTTCTACAAAACCATTTTCTCCTACCGGCAACAACTTCATTCTTTTGGCAGCCTTCAGGTAATCGTACCATTTGTACTTTACAATTTGAAAAAGATAAGCTTCCAGCGACGAACTATTTTGTGGTACAAAACGACCGGCCTTTATATTTTGCCATACTGCAATAAATGCTTCCTGGTAGATATCTTTAGCTTCTTCTGTAGTGCCACTGTTGGCAAGTACAAACGCTTCGGTTTTATAAAAATTAGCTGTGTACAAAGCCTCCAACGCTTTCTCATCATTAGCCAATACCGCAGCAGTCTGAATTTGTGCGTCGGTAAATTGGTTCCCTGTGTTTTGCAGCATGGTCTCTTATCTGTACACTAAAATACAGGTAAAGGTGCATACTTAAAAAATGCAAGGGTTAATTAATTTAATTCAACCTCAAATTCACCAGTCTCCTGGTATATAAATTTCCCGGTTCATCTTCCATTCCGTAAAAAATCTGCACTCCATTGATATCAATGACTACGAAATATTCTATCCAAAACGGTGTGCTGGAAAATTAATTTTCATCTATAGGCTCAGTGCATTTCAAGGGTTACCAATCAATATCAGCAATTTTATTAAAGGTCATCAGTCTTTGAAGATTTTTTTAAATAAAAAAAGCTTTTCAAATTAAATGAATAGCACTGATGACTTTTTGTTGTTTCTGCATATATAAGATTGCGTAAGCATTTTTTTGAAACAGCATCTTGTTTTTTTGCAAAGGAAGATGCAGGTTTATCAAAACGAAATCCGGTATCCCTATAAATAAACTGCAAGTACAATTTTTCAGGATCAAATAAAACATACTTATGCGAAATGTTTATTTACTGGCTGTTGCTTTACTTATTACAAGGATGTTACCCGCTCAAACACCTGCTCTTGTAAAGGATATTTACAACTTTCAAACCAATGGCTCCATTACAGGTGCAGCCAATTATACCTTGGTTGGCACCACTGTTTTTTTTACAGCCATTGATGGTATCAATGGGTTCGAACTGTGGAAAACAGATGGTACAACAGCAGGCACCGTGATGGTGAAAGACATCAACCCTGGACAGCAGGGTTCACAGCCCGCTAATTTTACAAATGTAAATGGCGTGCTTTATTTTGCAGCAGCAGGCTCATACGGTAATAACTTCGGCTTCGATACGGAATTGTGGAAAAGCGATGGCACCGAAGCAGGAACGGTGCTGGTAAAGGACATCTATACCGGCGGTCTTGCCAGCAACCCCGGCTCACTTACCAATGTAAATGGAACCCTGTTTTTTTCTGCAGGTAATGCTGCAAGTGGAACAGAATTATGGAAAAGCGATGGTACAGCAGCAGGTACCGTGTTGGTAAAAGAAATAATTGCAGGTACAGGAAACAGTAATCCTGCCAACCTGGTAAATGTAAATAATACCTTGTTTTTTACTGCAGGAAGCAGTATTGCCGGCAATATAGAATTATGGAAAAGCGATGGCACCGATGCTGGTACTGTTTTGGTAAAAGACATTAATCCCGGCAATACAACTTCATCGCCTAATTACCTGGTAAATATGAACGGTGCTTTATACTTTACTGCTACCAACGGAAGTGCTGTGAATGGCAATGAATTGTGGAAAAGCGATGGCTCCGATGCTGGCACTGTGATAGTTAAAGATATTTATCCCGGGAACGTTGCTTCAAATCCATTCAACCTTACTGTGATCGGCAGCACTCTCTTTTTCGGCGCCAACAATGGCACCAATGGCTTTGAATTGTGGAAAAGTGATGGCACGGATGTAGGTACATCTATCGTAAAAGATATTAACCCCGGCACTGTCGGTGCAGTTACTTCCTCTTATATCATGGTAAATGTTGGCGGTATACTTTTCTTTGCGGCACAAAATGGCACTACCGGTTTTGAGCTATGGAAAAGCAATGGCACCGATGCAGGCACTGTATTGGTAAAAGATATCGTACCAGGTACTACGGGTAGCGCACCATCACAGCTTACCAATGTAAATGGTACGCTTTATTTTACAACCAATACTGCGCCGGTTGGTCTTTGGAAGAGTAACGGCACTGATGCAGGTACAGTGCAGTTAAATGCCACGGCTATAACCAGCGGCAATATCACCAACTTATTTGGAGGAACCAGTACGCTCTATTTTACTTATAGTGGCTACAAAGCCGGTGTACCTTCTACTGCAACCGGCCCGGAAACCTGGATTAGCAATGGAACAGATGCTGGTACCATATTGCTGAAGGATGTAAATACTACCAATACGGGCTCGGGTGCAGGCAATACCTGTACAGTAGGCAGCACCGTTTTTTTTAGTGCAAGTGATGGTATTGATGGAATGGAATTATGGAAAACGGATGGCACAGCAGCAGGAACAGTATTGGTAAAAGACATCGCCACAGGTGCTGTCAATTCAAACCCGGAATGGCTTACTAACGTAAACGGCACATTATATTTTGCTGCATTCTCTACCGGCTTTGGAAGGGAGCTTTGGAAAAGCGATGGTACTGCCGGAGGAACGGTAATGGTAAAAGATATAGTTGTTGGAAGCGGAGAACCCTCCATCATCAATGTTGCCAACATGAATGGCACACTGTATTTTTCTGCTACCAGTACAGGTTTTGGTCGTGAACTCTGGAAAAGCAATGGTACGGATGCCGGTACAGTAATGATAAAAGATATCATGCCCGGCACCACTAATTCTCATCCGGCAAAGTTCACTTACGTAAATGGTACGGTATTTTTTACTGCCCAAAATGGCACTACCGGCAATTTCTACGATGAAGAATTATGGAAGACGGATGGCACGGATGCCGGAACTGTGTTGATGAAAGATATCCGGCCGGGAACCGTGCCATCTGTACCCGCAGAGTTGATAAATTTCAACGGCACATTGTTTTTTTCTGCCAACGATGGTGTTAACGGACTGGAATTATGGAAGAGTGATGGCACCGATGCAGGCACAGTTATTTTTAAAGAAACAATAGCAGGGGCTGGCAGCTCAGTACCTTCCTCTATGACAGTGGTTGGCAACATTATGTACCTTGCGCTCACAGACCCTATAGCCGGTGCAGAATTATGGAAAAGCGATGGCACGCCTGCCGGTACAGTACTGGTAAAGGATATCAATGCAACACAGAGCTCTTCTCCAAGAAATTTTACCGCAGTAGGGAGCACCGTTTTTTTTACAGCCTATGATGGCCCGACTGGGAGAGAACTGTGGAAAACAGATGGCACTTCAGCCGGCACTGTTTTGGTAAAAGATACTTACCCTGGTCCCGTAATATCATATAATCCGGATTTATTTACAGAAGTAAACGGCATATTGTTTTTCCGTACCCTTGACCCTTTGAATGGTCTTGAACTTTGGAGAAGTGATGGTACGGCTGCCGGTACGGTGGGGTTTGATATTCAACCCGGCGCAAACGGCTCGTTTCCCGGTGCTTTCACCAAATTAAATACATCGCTGATTTTTTCTGCAACAGATCCTTTGTACGGAACAGAGTTATGGAGCATTGGCACCGTACCACTGATTACGAATTTTAACTGGAATGGCAGTATCAGCACAGCCTGGGAAAATGCCGGCAACTGGGATGGTAATACTGTTCCAACTTCCACTTCCGCAGTTATTATACCGACAGGGCGGCTAAGGTACCCTGTGATAAATGCAACTACCACTGTTAAGAGTATCAATTGTGCGGCAGGCACCTCGGTAACTGTGGCAAGTGGCGTGGTGTTCAATGTATTGAGGTAATACAAATTGAGTAGATAAAACAACATAATTCTTTGCTACTTTGCTAGCCGTTTGTTTTACAAAATGGTGTATTACAACAGGTTAATTTCCTGGCCCCTTTTTAGTAATCCCCCTTTTGTAAACTACGCTGATATCTTTTCGCAAAACCACCAACTATAATCAAAAAATTACCTCTAAAAGCCATCGCATTATGAAGCATGTTTCCATTGTTTATTTATTGATGTACGTGTTGCCTGCACACCTATTTTGCCAGGCAACTTTTGTTAATTACCAGATGGGTGGCACAAATACTGCGGCATTCACCACCAATAATTTTAAATGTATTGGTGTGGGAAAAGACAACCGCATCTGGGCTGGCACACAGTATGGAGGCTTATATACTTACGATGATTACGGACAGAATATCTGGCTAAAATCAAACAAACTTACCAATGTATTTATCAATGATATAAAGGCAGATGCAGACAGTGGAATCTGGATTGCACAATCAGGCCAGCAAAGTGTAGGTGGTAATTCTAATATTGCCGGTGGAGTTAATTATTTTCCGGTAGCCAGTGATATAAGCATGAATTTTTATAGTGTTGTGGGCACCACCACCAGTGCAGATCTCATCAGCAGGAATGTACGTTCGTTATATGTAGACCAAAGCTTTAAAGCGGCTAACGGAAGGCTGCCAAGGGTGTGGGCGGCACAAGGCACTTATATCACTTCATTTAATACACGCCGTGGTGGATTGCATATAGGTTTAAATAAATTCGCACCCTATTTTACAATTAACAATGGCGGCTACCAACTTGGGCCAAGTGCTACTCCAATCAGCGAAGCAGTGGGCGGAAACAACCGGGAAGTATGGGTAGCTGCAAGACAGAATAATGGCGGTTCCCAAATACTCAGGTACCGGCCCAGTGGAGAATACATTGGTATTCATGGAACTGCAGATACTTCCTTATTTCAAACGGGATTTGCGGCACAGGCCATACATTTTGATAAAGATGGTAACAGGTGGATTGGATTGAAAGCTGGCGGCTTGATAATAAAAACACCATCCGGCTGGTTAAAGATGGATGCAGGAAGCTTAATTCCGCCTGGCACACAAATAAACTATAATGCCATGGTTTCTGACGAATATGGAAATGTATATATAGGCACTTCTGCAGGATTGCTTGTATATGAATCAAGAGAATACAATCCATTATCCAGCCCTGATTATGTGCCGTCATACACAAAATACACCACTGCTAATGGCTTGCCCAGCAACAATATAACCGGGCTGGCTTACGATGCAAAAAATTCAAAAGTGCTGATTACATCCGATGCCGGTGTAACCTTTATGGATAATACGGAAAAGTATATAAAAGGAGTGGTATATGACGTGTTTGGTGATTTTGACAATGAGAACATAGTAAGGCCGGGGCTTCAAAAAAAACCAATCACCGCTAGTGCAACAATAAGGCTATTTAAAAATAATGTTGAGGAAGAAAGTACCACACCCAATGCGTTCGGCATTTATGAATTAAAAAAAGCCAATGATGTTGATTTGTATTCTGTTGAAGTGCGTTTTGTAAACAGGGATGGCTTTCCAATGATACAACGTTTTGACAATATCCGTAACCATACCCGGATGAAACCGGTGTTAATGCCAGATAGCATGATCAGGGAATTGAAAGCGTTCAAAGAAAAAATGGAAAAAAAGTGCTTCCCTGTAAAGATAGGTTTCGCCATTAGTTTAGGTGATATCTGTGTAAAAGGCTTTAATGTGAATGGCTATGAAAATCCCACCCAGGTTTTCCTGTCTGGCACCACCATTTCTACCGATCACGCAAAAAAGGTTAATAACCTCGCCAATTATTATGCAACACTCGCAACAGTTTATAAGCTCGGGGGTAATATGTCGGACCTTGGCTCAGACATGGTTGCCAATATGCTGGACCTGCTTGATTTTATGGCATCTGAAGTGATCTTCAGGGAAAAAACAAGTGGCCCTTCTGCCAATCAAAGTGTGAAAGACAAATTTGCTGAGATTGGTTTTACAGGTGATGAAGACGTGCCTTTATTTGTGAATACGTTAAAATTGACTAAAACCTATTTTAATGAATGGGCAAAGTCTGTGTCGGCATTATTAGAATCAAACAAAGATGTGAAACAGATTTTTGATATGACAGCAACCTGTATCAATGACGCAGCAGACCTGATGATTCAATTTCTTGAATATGGAGGACAAGGATTTAGTTATAAAATTATTGTTGATAATACAAAAAAGCTTTTAGCAACTGCTGCAGCAAGCAAGTTGTACAGCAGCTATTATGCAAACGATCTTCACAGGTACCTGGTGTCAAGTACAAGCCAAAATGCCACAGCATTAAAATCTACTTTTACTTATGATGAAGCTTATGACATTTTATACAACAGCCAGTCAAATTCACTGGCTAAGTATGGTCAGGATACACTTACAAACCGAAAAGCAAACATTGAATCTTTAGCAAAGTTGGCGTTGGTGACAGAGTCAGCATCACAATTTTTTGATGCTATTAAGATCCTGGGATTATTGCCCGGCGGGCAGGCTATAGCGTTGGCTTC
>JBBQTL010000125.1:0-16579 GCA_038213285.1 Chitinophagales bacterium | reverse complement strand
AGCGCACACTGATATCTTCCCTTATAGACCCCAGCAAATAATACCGGCCATGCAATTCAAACACACAGGGACATTCAATATCATCATACACCAGGGGATATAGTAAAGGTGGCAATAGTTCCACTACATCATTGGTAATTTTAACCATACCTACACATCCCCTGCGTGATACGGGACCAGTAGTAGTTCGGGCACAAAGCAGCAGGTACACTTCATCCTTATAAACAAACCGGAAGGGATCACGGAAACTCAGCCATTTTCTTGGATTGGCTTCAGACGTTTCATAATAAATGCCTTTGGGTTTAATAGGGAAAATATTTTTCCTGCTTTTTTTCCAGTCTAACAGATTATCTGATTCCGCCAATCCAATTCTTGAAATTACACCCCGGTCTTTCCGCTGTAATCCGGTATAATACATTTCAAATTTTTCATTTACTTCACATACATGCATGGTCCATAACATGTCATCATCCCATTCACCGGGATGGCCTACAAATAAGGCATTGTTAACCCTTTTCCAGGAAATGCCATTAGTTGATACAGCATGGGCTATATAATCATGGTTTGGAATGATAAGGTGAAACAAATGATATACTCCCTTGTAAATAATTACTGTAATATCGCCTATTTCCCAATCGCTGAATCCTGATCCTGAGTACATAAATTTTAATCTGTTTTTAATATGTAAAATTACCCTTCTCCTGTGAAGTATCCTATTTTTGCATTTATTGAAATGTGAAAATTGGTATTATGAAAGGTTATTACATACAGTTATACAGTCCTCATGGTCTCATCCGTTTTACAGACCCGGAAATTGGCAGGGATAAGGATACGGGAGGACAGGTGAAATATGTACTTGAATTGCTGGAAAATCTTTCATTGCATCCTGAGGTGAGAAAAGTAGATCTTTTTACGCGGAGAATGATTGATAAAAGAGTGGCGGGTTCTTACGAAAAGGAAATTGAAACAGTAAATGAAAAGGCTCGTATCATAAGGGTTACCTGTGGTGGAAATACCTATCGCCCAAAAGAAACTTTGTGGGATCACCTGGATGAGTTCATTGATAAAACGATCCGGTTTATTGATGAGGAGGGCGACTTTCCGGATGTGGTGCATGGCCATTATGCGGATGGTAATTATCTTGCCAGCCAGGTTAGTGAAATATTCGGGATACCTTTTCTTGCCACCGGGCATTCACTGGGAAGAAACAAAAAAAATATTCTCCTGCAGGAAGGGATGCCGCCTGAAAAAATTGAGGAGAAGTTTAATATGGAGCGGCGGATAGCCGTTGAAGAAAGTATACTGAAAACAGCAGATGTATTTATTGTTAGTACACAGCACATCATTGATACGCAATACGCAATTTATGAAAATGCGAAAGCAGGCAGGTTTGAAGTAATACCTCCGGGCGTTACCCCTGAAATATTTTATCCCTTCTACAGGTTGGAAATGCCTTCTTTCAAGATGTCAGCAGAACAGGAGCAGGCCCTGTACAGGGTAAATTCAGATATCGACCGTTTTTTATTCAACCCCGCAAAACCACTGATCCTTTCTATTGGACGGGCAGATAAGCGGAAAAATTTTGAAACCATCATTCAGTCTTACGGCCAGGATAAGGAACTGCAGGCAATGGCCAACCTGGCCATATTTGCCGGTGTACGAAAAGATATCAGCCAGATGCCGGAAGACGAAAAGGATATTTTAACCAACCTCTTATTGCTGCTTGATAAATATGACCTGTATGGAAAAATGGCCATTCCAAAGAAGAATGATCCCAAGCTGGATGTGCCTGAAATTTACAGGTTGGCTGCCCGTAAAAAAGGTGTATTTGTAAATGCAACACCGGGTGAAAATTTCGGATTAACGATTGTTGAAGCAGCCGCATGCGGATTGCCTGTAATCGCTTCACCAACCGGTGGGCCAAAAGAAATACTGGAACAATGTGATAATGGATTACTGGTAGATGTGGAAGATCCAAAAGCCATTGCTGATGCGTTGAAGAAAATTATTGCTGACCAGGCATTGTGGGAAAAATACTCAGGTAATGGAATTATGGCAACCAATCAACTGTATTCGTGGACATCTTTTGCAAACAGGTACGTGCAGGTGATTCATGACCTGTTTAAGCGAAAAGATACGGATACACCGGTTTTTGCAAATAAAACAGCTTATGGAAAAAAACTGTCCAATGCGGACCTGTTCATCATTTCAGACCTTGATGGCACATTGGTAGAAGGGAAGGATTCGCCCGGATTAAAGGAATTTACACAATGGATAAATCACAATAAAGACAAAGTGGTATTTGGAATTGCCAGTGGCCGAAACAAATTGATTACCGAAGCGGCATTGGCTGAATATGACCTTCCGGTACCTGATATTTTAATTTGCTCTGCAGGCTCTGAAATTTATTACACCAATAAATTTATCCAGGATAGGGGGTGGAATAGTCATATTGATTACCAGTGGAAAAGGAAAGAATTACAGGAAGCATTGAAAGATTTTCCGGGTATCCGGTTACAGGAGCCTGCAGCCCAGTGGCGTTTCAAACTGAGTTACTATTTGTCCGATGACTTTAATGCCGATCATCTTGCCAATTTGTATAAATTTTTAGACGATCGAAAGTTGCGGGCCAAAGTATTGATAACTGAAAATCTGTACCTGGACCTGTTGCCTTTTAGGGCCAGTAAAGGCAGTGCGGTGCGTTACCTGAGTTATAAATGGAAACTGCCACTGGAACAATTTATTACCGCCGGTAACAGCGGAAATGATGAAGATATGTTGAAAGGAAAAGCAAAGGGAATTGTGGTATCCAATTACAGTCCCGAGCTGGAAGAGTTAAGAAAAAACAAGTTCATCTATTTTACAAAACAACCGTTGGCTACCGGTGTGCTGGAAGGAATTCAGCACCACATTGCCACTGACAGTTTTTTAAGTACCAATTTAAAACAGGATAGTAAGGCCTTATAAATTTGGTCAACATTTACCCCAACGTCTATGGGTCCATTTCAAATCCGATAGCTATTGGATTTCGCTCCCGTTTTCGGTAGGTGAGACACCGACCGAGGCTGGGCCGTGCTTGGTGTACTTCACCACCACCTGGCGCTGACATCCGGGCTATCGGATTATATATACACGATTTCTAGGTGACTGATAGCTATTCGAATACAATTTCGAACTTTCAGAGTCAAGCTCCCCTCTCCTTGGGAGAGGGGTTGGGGGTGAGGTTAAACGGGCGGCGAAATAAGCGAATGTTTATAATCTTTGAAAGTCCCTTTTAAAAAAAGTGTATACTGCTTTTGTTGCGCCCGGAGCAGGATGATCCGATAGCTATCGGATTTGAATGCACCCACGTCTATGCTGTAACCTGATCTATCAATTTTAAGGTAGCTTTTAAAGTTGAAATTTACATCAACACTTCTTGCCGGTAACATCTTCGATAGTGGTAGTATATTACCAAAGCCCTGGGAGACGTTCTTGTGAAGATTACAGGAGCCGTCCTTCATTCATTTTATTAAATATTTTACAATTGATTCACCGATACCGTCCCTTTTTAATTTATAGTAATCATACAATAGAATAAATCCGAAAAATTGTTTTGCATTTTTAATTACACTTCACCGTGTTTACTGTTTGGCAGGATGCTGTTTCATTTTTCCATCATATTGTTTTTGCAGGTCAGTAATCGCAGCATTATATCCCGGGAGATCTGTAAAGGCAGCAGGATCGTATGCATCGCCGGGTTGATGTTTATCATGCAGTTTAAACTGGCTGGCATGAGATGCAAGCCATATATCAAACCGGATATATTTCATAGCCTTTAAGGTATAAGTATAATCGCTGCTTATTTCAGGATAAGCCGTTACCTCGGCAAATGGCTTTTCCGTAACGATGGTAGGCATATTAGCGATCAATACCCTGTAAGATTGCTGATTATCTTTTACCGTAAATAAAAAACTGCAGGATCCTTTTGTATGACCGGGATGATGCAACATTACCAATTGCATATTGCCCAGGCGGATGGTATCACCATCATGCAGCAGGCGGTTGGGTTTTACCGGCTCAAATGTGCTGCCATGGCCACCCAACGCATAATCTGAGCTGCCGCCATCTTCCGATACAGCAGCATCTTTTTCATTCACCATTAGTTGAGCACCGGTTGCCTTTTTAATGGCAGCCATGGCGCCCATGTGATCGTAATGTGCCTGTGTGGTTAAGAGTATTTTGATGTCAGCAAATTGAAAGCCCAGGGTTTTGATGTTCTTTTTAATTTGTGCTGCAGAGGCCGAAAGGCCGGTATTGATCAGTATATTTCCTGCAGATGTGGTGATGAGATAACATGCCAGGTCGTAAGTACCCACGTAATATAAGTTGCCTGCTATGCGGAATGGTTGATAAGGCATTGACCACTCTGCACTCATGGGTGTTGGCTCCTTAACTTTTTGTGCAGTTGCTATAGATGCTGTTAAAGAAAAAATAGCAGCAAGCGTTATATTCTGTAGTGAACAGTTGAACATAAAGTAATGATTGTATCAAAGTGATGATTCAAATTTATCAGTTTTTTCTTATAGTTGCACTTCATCTTAATTTCTTAGGTGGAGGGCGCTGTCCGGTGTTGTTACCGCACTAAATAAAAAGGGAGGAACTGTTATATAAAACGATGGAACGCCGGGTTAAAAAAATTGACTGTTTGCCTCTTACATCAAAACTTGATTCAATAAAAAACCAAGTCCTCCAGTAGAAACAGGAGGACTTTAACGATTGCTTGCTATATGAAAATCTTAATGTCTTGTTAGATTTATTTTTGAGTTAAATTGCGAACCCACACGTTTCAGTTAGTTAACTGATTGATTGCTCATTTACGCTAATTGAATTTTCTACATAATTTATCTTTTAATTGGGTGATGCGCAGACGATAATTGCCAGGTGATAATGCCAGTTATTTAAACCTTCTTTTTTACCCGGTGGATGTGGGGCACAAGTTGTTACGATTGTTTTATTACTTTGATGATGGTTATCTTGCCTTCAGTATTAAATATTTCAAGTTTATATATCCCATTTGCCATGCGTTTTATAATGGTGATATCCCGGGTGGCGCTACCGCCGGTATGAACAATGTCTTCAACCAACAATACTTGGCCAAGTGAATTTGACAACCGGATTTTGTATTGGCCTTGTGGCATATTTTTTATTTGAAGACTTATAAGGCCTGCGGTTACCGGGTTTGGATATACTGTTATATTGCCGCTGCCTTTTTCCATATTTACTTTTACCACTTTGCTGTAGGCAAATGATCCGTCGAGGTCAACATTGCGGATGCGGTAATAATTATCGCCGCCTACTGCATTTACATCGGTCCAGTTATAAGTACTGGTATTGGTTCCTGTTACTGACTGTGTACCTACCTTCACAAAGTTGCGGCCATCTGCACTCTTTTGTATTTCGTAGTGCTTTATATTTAATTGCTGCTCCACTTTCCAGTGTACTTCAATATCATTGCCTTTTTGCCTTGCCGTTATATCGGTATAGGTAACGGGCAATACACCTGCCTGGCGGAACACAACCCGAAAACGATCGGCATTGATGGAAGCCGCTATGTTAGTGATTGTAAAATTAATGGTGGTGCTTCCCGCCATATTGAGCGGTGTGGATATACCTGTGTAACTGTCTTCCAGCACAGCCAGTAATCCCGGAACAGCCATATTATTCATCCGGATCACAAACTGGTAATCTCTTACTGTGGTTTTTAGCAGCTTAAAAAAAAGCGTATCGCTGGCAATGATCACTGGCCTTCTTTCTATCGCCAGTTGAGTTCCATAACGAAGTAAGCTGAATGTTTCATTGATGTTGGTAAACTTGAGGGCATCCTGCTGGTTTACCCCTTCACTGTAATTATCATTGAATTCGGCCAGCACTTCATCCGCTACAACGGTAGAACCATCCGTAGCCAATAAATTCAGGCTGGCATTAAAGGATTTAACCGTTCCAAATGGCCTAAAACCAACATTGGTGGACGAACTGCTCTTACTGCTTTCGTAATAGGTAAGGCTTGCAGCACCTGCGGTGTCTGTAACTACAAAGAAAGCCTGGCCCGATTGAATGTTTTTATCCTGTAGACTCGAAGGATGGTCAGTGGAATAAATTCCATCTCCATCCAGGTCATCCAGCACCACATAACCACCCACCTGGTTCAGAAGTGGATCCCATGCATAAAAACGTTTCATGAGGTGCGTTCGCACTATATTATTGAAATCAACCGGGGAGGCGTACGGATTGCCCATAATGGAATACTTATCATACGTGCCGGATGCGGGGAATACCTGCTTACCCGTTTGCAGCGTACCAGTACTGGTGAGCGTAGTGATATTGTTGGCGTAACCATTTGTGTTAACCGGGTTCCTGTCGCCCCGTATAAAAGTAAAGTACCCGATATTGTCTGCACTGCCGCTACTATTTGAAAGCAGGGAGGTTTTGGTATTGGTGATATTGATGTATCCCTGTGTTGCGGAACTAAAAGATTTCATTGATATCGAGTTAAAGGGGCTGGCATCCATGCCATTTGCAGCAGATGGATTAGGCCCGGTTATGAAAGTTCCTTTTCCCGCTATATTAACGCCGGCATTCTGCCATGCATTATAGATGTTGCCTGTATTGGACAATGGTGATGTAAGTAGCCGCCAAGCTCTCCTGGCCGGGAAATATCTTTCAACAGATACGGTTCCGGAAATATAGCTGGTAGCCAATCCTGCTCCATCCACTGGCAGCGGCGCTACCCTTGCAGTGCCGGCAGCGGTGGATTTTAAGGTAAGCATGTTGCCCGTACTAAAGGTTTTTCCAATGCTTTCCAGGGTTAGCGTGCGGGTAACGGCTGTTGCACCACCCAGCGTTACATTATTATTGATCACCAGGTTGGCGATACTGTTATTTAAAAATATGTTTGCGGCAATGGTTTGGGCAACGGAACCATTCATGTCAATCGTTCCTGTTCTTACATCAAATGTACCTGTATTGCTGATGGTTCCACCAATCATCAATTTCCCATTTACAGTTAGCGTGGCGCCACTTGCAATTGTAATATCGTTAATGGCATTGGTTCCGGTTAATACCGGGTAATTGCCAAGGCCTGAATTAAGCACCACATTAATGGCAGAAGTAGGGATTGCCCCGCAAAGCCAGTTGCCTGCAGTATTCCAGTCTGTATCAACGGCGCCCGTCCAGGTACCCGGTGTAACAACAGTAATATTTGTGGTTGTAAAATAACCGGAACATGAACCTGAAGCAGCAACGGTATAGTTTACAATGTATGATCCCGGGGTACTTAAAGCAAGGTCTACGGTACCCGTGGCGGCATTCAGTATTAATCCGGCATCTGAACTAAACACTCCCCCACCCGTGCCGGTAAGCATTACTGATGCCGTGCCTCCATTGGAACAATAAGGGGTTGCGGGATAAGAAATGCTGGTAAAAGCGTTACACACCGGACCTATGGCAAGGTCGCCGATATTGGTAACACCCGTAGCCTGTATATTGGTAGCATTCGGCGATGCCGTTACAGGCATTACCCAAGAAGAACCGTTGTAGAGCCCTACACCAAAAGTAGCAGTGTTTGCACCACCATCCACATCAGCTGCAACAAAATTGCAGGTAGCAGAATAGTTTGTAAATACAATTCCACTATTTGTTAAGGTCCAGAAACGGTTTACACTTTTGGAAGCGTCAATAACTGAACTACCGATATTTGGATGATCGCCTGCAGTGGTAAATGCAGTAAGGTCTCCTGAAGTGGATACGTTTGAAAATGCAACTGCTAAAGGTGTGTAACTAGTAGCATCACCTACTTCAAATGTTTTTACAGTGGCGCCTGTTGCAATATTTTTCTTTAAATTGCCAATTACCCAGCCTGTATTTTGTGCTGCTCCCACCACTGTACCAAGTGATGGCTGGATAAGAAAATTGCTTCCTGTTTCTATTTTTCCCGCAACAAAATTTAATACCCCATTTACGGTGGCATTAGAAAACAGTGTGGCTAAACCTCCGGTTTTATTGAGGGTAAGATTATTAAAGGCTGATGTATTATTAATATCCTGGTGATTTGCTCCATTTAATGAAAAAGTAGAAGTACCGCTGTTGATGGTACCGTTGTTTATTATATTTCCACCCAGCAGATAAGTGTAGCCGCCCGCATTGAAAATTGAACCGCTGTTTACAGTAAAATCATTTGCCACGTTCCATCCCGATGCAGGTGATATGCCTGCAATGTTTGTATTAGAAATTAACACATTATGCAATGAGCCCGGGTTACCCGCCATCGTTATTGCTCCTGCACCCCCAAATATCACCGTGCCCGTGCTTGAAAAATTAGTACCAAGGTTTACATTGGCAGCAGTAGCAGGTATAAAATTTAAAACACCGCTGCTGGTGATGGTTCCATTATTGGTTAAATAACCCAGTATATTGTGTGTAGCAGTTCCCCCGTTGAAGGATGCCCCACTACCTACCGTTAACCCGTAAGCAACCGTCCAGCCTACACTTGGATTTACACCACCGGTATTATTAATATTAAGAAAGCCATACTGCGGTGCAGAAGTTGAATTAAGTACCGGCGAAACGGTTCCATTGAAATTTACAGTATTAGCTACCGTTTGCACCGCATTTATTAAACTCAGTGTTTGTAATGCATTTCCTGTAAATGTAGTGGTACCGAGCGTATATAAGGTGCCGCTGTTTCGCAAATCGCCGTGCATTGTAGTGAGGATAGTTGAACCTGCATGTAACGATCCTGTAGTAATATTTAATAACCCGTTAAAGGTCATATCATTCAAAAAGGTGTAAGAACCCGGAACCGTTACCCGGTTAAATGTAGTAACGCCTGAAAGGTTTTTTGCACTGCCGGTAAGTAAGAGGGTGCTTGAAGAAGGAATAAATGTTCCGCTATTGAGCCAGTGTCCATTTAATGTGATGGTATTTGCGCCGCCATTAAAAGATGCTCCACTTTCAATTGTTAAATTACCATTCACTGTTATGGGGGCTGCCAAAGTTTTCACTCCTGCATTTCTTATAATCAGGTTGCCTAAACTAATGGGTAGAGGTAATGACTGGGCGCTTATTCCATCAAAAATTACAGTGCTTGCATTGGCAAAGGTACCACTTGCAAAATTTGTAGGCAGATAATTGGCGCCAAAGATAATGGTGCCAAAATCAGCAAGCGTAAAAGCTCCTCCAAATACATTTCTGTTGAAATCAAATGTTTTAGTATTTAATGTGCCGGATAGTACGTTGAGATCTCCTTTTATACCAATATTACCGGTTAGTTCAGCAACGGAACCCACTGGTTTATTTATATTTAAATTATTGAACGTGCTCGATGAAATGGTTTGTGTGCCTGTACCATCAAAAAATATACTGGCGGACGTAGCCGTAAA
The DNA here is from genome assembly GCA_038213285.1 of Chitinophagales bacterium. Classification (GTDB taxonomy): domain Bacteria; phylum Bacteroidota; class Bacteroidia; order Chitinophagales; family Chitinophagaceae; genus Ferruginibacter. The sequence continues at coordinate 7,160 of JBBQTL010000125.1, read as the reverse complement.
CGATCCATTGTTGAGCCAGTTACCTCCAATGTGCAGGATGCTAAAGTTTTGCAGTATTGCTCCGGGATTAATGGTAACATTCCCTGATATGGTTGTATTAGATAGATTGTTTATTTCTCCGGCAACCACAGTAAGGTTTCCACCGATATTTAAAGGGTTACTGATTGAAGCTATTGCCGCGGCTTTGTTGATTAAAAGATTATTATAACTTACCGTACCAATCAACTGGTTATTGAGGCCATTATAGGTTACGCTACCGGTGGCAGGTGTAAATGTTCCACTGGTATAGTTGTAATCTCCGCCAAGGTTTAAATTTCCTGCGCCTGTAAAAATAATATTTGCACCGCCAGATTGAGAAAGAATGCCCGAAACAGTTACCGTTCCCGATCCAATATTCAAATTAATTTGCTGGCCGCTTACACCAGAACTCATCAGCAAGTCGCCACTTATAGTTAATATTTGATTATTTACGCTAATGGAATGTACCACATTACTGCTCCAGTTTCCATGTACATCACCCGTTGTGAGCGAACCACCGCTTGCCATAGTTAATGCAACCGCCTGCACGCTGCCAAAATTTATATTTTTAGCACTCGCCGTGCTGCTAATAGTTGGCTGATTTGTAAACGCCACTGTTCCCAGGTCAACAATATCAGTAGCCGTTGGCGGCCTCGAGGCTGAACCCTGCACCACCGTCCAGTTTGCTGCAGTATTCCAGTCGCTACTTACACTTCCGTTCCATTGCACCACATTAGAATTATCCGACAGGGTATAATTGTTGCTCATATTTGTAATCCCGCTCTGTTCAACATAATTGGCAGTGGTACTGTTACCGGATTTTCCAATAGCGCCCCATAGAGATCCGTTGTAATTCCACAATCCCATCGATGTCTCAGTATTGCCATTTAGTTCATTATCCTCATAATGCAGCCGAAGGGTTGCATTATAAGTACCAGATGGTACCGAAATAGTATAAAGCCTGTTAATAGATCCTCCAAAAGGGAAACCACTTACACTTGCCCGCTCAACAAATACGGTTATGCTGGTTACAGAAGAAACGGATGAAAACGTGATCGTATTATCCGGGCCTTCAAAAGCATACGCAATACCAGTAGTAAAAGCGTGGGTACGTTGAATATGTCCATAAATAAAACCAATGCCCGACCTGGTACCCGTAATGGTGATGGTATTTGCCCCGGTTGAAATGATACCATTGGTCATATTGACCGTAGTAGCCGAAACATTATTATTTAAAATTAAGACCGTTGTTGAGCTGCTGGTATTGCTGGTAAGAATATTAAAAGTGGTGGCCCCGGTAATAGATGCGGTAGCGGGCCCTAAAAATTCTGCTGTGCTGGTGCCGGCAGTAAAAATTCCGCTATTGATCCAGTTTCCATATATGGAGAGGGTGTACGATGAAGGATTAAATGTTGTGCCGCTGCCTATATTGATATCATAAGTTGTGGTAATGTTGCCTGCGGCGGTTTTGGTATTACCGTTTGATAAAAGAAGGTTGCAATAGGTAATGGCATTGATACTTTGAGCCCCAGTGCCATTAAAGTTTACCGTATTGGGTGCGGATGAAGTTACATTTAAAGTGCCTGCTGTTATTGTAAACACATTGGCAATTCCTACAATTGAATTGGCCGATAATTGCAAAGAAGTTCCATTGATGGTAAGGTTGAAAAGATTGGGTGTTCCGCTTAAGGTAGACGTGCCCGTAAAGGTGCAGGTTCCTGCTGATGCCGATAAGCTGCCAACAACCGAAAGACCTGATGTGATTGAAAAATTTGCATCCGTAGTAACTGTTCCTGTAATATAAAGTGTTGCAAAACTTTTGGTTCCGGCGCCCGCTATGCTTTTTGAAGCGCCACTCATTGTAATGATACCGGCGCTTGCAGTTAAGCTTCCACTAACTGATAAATTACCGGTAATATTTAAAGATGCCGTAGTGCTTACAGTGCCGCTAATGGTAAGATTATCCGGGGCAATGCCTGAGCCGCTGATGGTTGTGCCGGTACCTGTCATCAAAATGGTACCACCCGAAGCCTGGCTGAAAGAACCTGTACCGGTAGTGGCAAGGTTACCGGTTAAGGAAATGCTTCCCGTGGAAAAGGTAATGAGCGATGCTGCTATAGTAAGATTATTGAAATTTTGATTTCCTGATCCAGTTACCGCCGTACCGGGGCCTATAAAGGTTATGGTGCTGGTGCTACCCGTAAAGGTTCCGCTATTAACCCAGTTTCCGCGGATGGTGTGCTCAAAACTACCACCGTTAAATGTAGTGGACAGTCCTATGGAAACATTTCCACTGATGGTAATATTGGAACCTGCAGTAAAGGAAACCGAGCTGCCTGCACCAATTGTGCTGGTTAAATTACCCAACACATCCAATGCTGTTCCAGGAAAAGTTTTTACAACGGCGCCCGTTGAACTACTGAGGGTAAGGTTTCCGTAAGATTGGTTTGATACCGTTTGATTGGTACCTGAATATTCTACTGTACCAGCAACGGATAATGCACTGGTAGTATAATTTGCAGGGAAAGAATTGATGCCGCCTATTTTAAGGGTAGCATTATTCGAAACTGATAAGTTGCCGCCTGCGCTTGCACGGTTAGCTGTAAACGTTGCAAGGTCCAATGTGCCCGTGTTTACAGAAAGGTTGCCATAAACAGCGGCGTTTATAAGTAGTATTACCGTACTGCTGGTAGTAGCGATAGTAAGATTATTAAAAGAGGTTGTAAAAGTACCGCCAATTGTTTGTGGTGAAGTGCCACCGAATGTAACTGCGGCTGTACCCGCTGTTAAGCCGGCAACGGACGAATTATTTATCCAGTTTCCCTTTACAGTAACATTAAAATTATTGGCATTCAATATTCCCGATGCAATGGTGAGATGATTATTTACTGTAATGGCAACAGGCAACAAAAGCCCGGCAGCATTGCTGACCGTTAAATTATAGAATTGAGTTACACCGCTGAATGTTTGCTGACCGGATGTGCCGTTAAAATTGGTGGTGCCACTGTTGGTGATAGTTCCGCTATTGGTAAGCGTTCCTGCAATATTCAGCGTGCCTGCTAAGGATGTGGTGAGTGTGGCGCCGGCATTAATAGTTAAATTATTACAGGCAACATTTGTGATAAGGTTTGGCATATTAGCTGCGCCGGTTGCAATAGTTACATTCGTAACAGAAGTTGGCACCGTTCCTGAACACCAATTACCGGCATTGGACCAGTCAGTACTTACAGCACCTGTCCATTGGCCTGCATTGGCTGATGAAGTAACCGTGGTATAGGCGGTGGAAGTACAACCTGCAGCCGTTACCTGTAAAGTGTACACACCAGCATTAACAGCAGTGTAAGTAAACGATGGATTTTGAACCGCGGAAGTAAAGCCGTTAGGACCCGTCCAACCGTATACGGCCGATCCAACTGTTGTTGCAGTAAGATTTAACGTAGAACCACTGCATACCCGTCCATTACCACCTGCACCACCTGGTGACACATACAAAACAGCTACCTCCGCGGGGGTAAGCGTACGGTGATAGATCAGCGCATCATCCAGTATACCATTAAAATAAAAACTCGTAGGCTGTGAGGTCCAGCTACTATTATTATCATACCCTATCCTCCAGTAACCCGTATAATTTTCTGCGGTGGTAGTAGATGTATTCGATCCAACAAGTGCCCCATCAACATACAAAGCCATACCCGTTGTGGACGATAAGCTGGCTGTGGCAAGGTGCCAGTTATTGTCATTGTAGGATAAGGCTGAATTAACGGTAACAACTGTGTTGGGATATACCCCAAAATATAGCTTGCCGGCATTGTTCATATAAATATGCCGATCGTACTGACCGCTCTGGCCCGTTTGCGATTTTCCAAAGCCGATTAGTTTACCCCCAGTAACAGAAGCTGTTTTAAACCAGATGGAAATGGTAAAATTCCCGGGATTTGAATATGAATTTTCAGTTGAGACATAACTACTGCTGCCATTCAAAGTATATGCACTATTTGCAACCCCAAACCGGTCAGTGGCTGAAGCAGGGCTATTTTGAAGCGTACCATTATTAATACCAAATGCATCAATTGCATTGCCTTCACATTTATAATTTGCTATCCGGCTGGTTAGTGGTAACTGGGATATTGCGGGTGAAGCACTGATGGTGATACTGGTAGTGGCGTTCACTGTACATGCGCCTGAGGTTACGGTGTAAGTAACCGTATAAGTGCCTGGTGAGCATGCATACAAATTCACTAAACCCGTACTGGCATTTAAAAACATGCCGGTGGTTGAACTATAAGTTCCGCCTGCAGTTCCGCTAAAAGTAACAGCCGCTGTACCCGCTGAAGTGCAATAGGGACTTGCCGCATAGCTGATAGTTGCAGATGGATTTTGATTGAAAGTTATTACCACATCATCCGTAGATGCAGTACATTGGCTATTTGAAATAGTCCATCTCAACGTATAAGAATTTCCAGCTATTCCGGTAAATGTTGATGTGGCGCTTGTGGGTGTTGTAACGGTTCCTCCACTTCCTGAAACAATACTCCATGCTCCTGTTCCTGCTGAAGGTGCATTTGCCGCAAGCGTAACTGTCGTTAATCCGCAGGTAGCAGCGCCTGTTTGATCTGCACCTGCAGCCGATGTTGTAGGAGTAGCATTTATAACAACAGCTATAGTAGCATTAGGACTTACACATCCACCCACTATTTGAGTAACGGTATAATTTGTAGTTCCAGGTAATGTAGTAACAGGAGTAGGTGCTGTAGAAGAACCTGTCCTGGTAAACTGGATATTGTTAAAGCATCTGAAGGTAGCTACTGAAACCCCGGTAACATTTATTGTTCCCGATATTTCAGTTATTGGAAAGCCGGGATTATCACTTCCTATATTACCAGTACCTGAGGAAATGCCAATACTATAATCTCCTGCAATTGTAATGGTATAATTAAAAGTGTTTGTTATTGTTACCGCCGAAGCTCCCGCAGTTTGTGTAGTTGTTGTTGAAGATGTGGCAACGGCTGTGCCTGAACTATTAAATATCGCTAATTTAAGACCGTTCACTGTTTGGTTGGCAGGAATATAATAATCCACCGTAGTAATTGTAACATTAGCCGCGGTAGTGGTGAAATTTGTTTTTTTATTATTGTTTGTATTTACACCGTCCACATATGTTGTCGTGTTGAATGTAGTTGTCCCACCTGCAGCTCCGGAAGTTGTACCAGTATTCCATATAAGATTTGATCCGGTGGCTGTTAATTGAGTCGCCGTTGCATTCTGACAATAGGTTACAGGGGTGGTTACGGTTGGTGCTGATGGCGGACTCGCACAGGTGGTAGCCTGGGTACCTGAAATCCCTGTACTTAGGCAGCCTTCCGTAACGGCAAATACTCTCCAGTAATAAGTAACCTGTGCTGTTAAACCAGTTTGTAAAGATGAAGTAGCATTGGCTGCTGTTTGGGCGATATAAGAATAATTTACGCCATCAGTTGAGCCGTAAATTACAAACCCTGTTTCATTGGATGAATTATCAACCCAGTTCAATGTCATTGCTGAAGCCGTGACACTGGAAAATGTAAGGCTTGATGGAGCCATTGGAATAGGTGGGGTGAAGGTATAGGTTTGTCCTGTTGCAGGTTTGGTGGCTAAATTATTGGTTTCTGTAGTGGAACTTACCGAAGGTGCAGTTCCCGTGCCGTTCAATGACAAGAAATTTCCTGACCCCGTGGCGGTACCAGTAATACCGATAGATGCTGAACCAGCATTTACAGCAGTAGCATCCTGCCGGTAAACATATTCTATTTTACCTGTGGCCTCATATAACTTTACCTGGAAAGAAATAGTATTACCGCTTGAAAAAGCATCCCATTTGTTGTTTAAAATCTGCAAAGTAAAAACCCTGCTACCCGTAGCTCCTGTTGTAAGAAAGGTGGCGTTATTACCTGTTTGCACGTCTAGGTTATCCCAGAGAGGTGCTAAAACTGGTCTGGGACTGCTCGCAGTGACAAGATTGTTTCCAGGTAGCGGAGTGGAAATGGGTCCACCCAAGGTGAGCCATCCATTTGTACTAACAGCGACTGTTGTGTACCGAACGCCCATATAAAAAAAATCAAAGCCGATATCGATGCCTGACCAGTATCCTTCATCCACACTTCCAGTGATGCCGGGGGAACCATTGGCTCCGCTTAGAGCAGTAAATGTACCACTGCTTGCACTAAAAGCGTAATTGGTAATGTTTTGCGAAAAACTTTGGTATACAAATAGGGTAAGTAGCGCGGTTATTAGGTAGATCTTTTTCATGGTTTTCGGTATTCGGATTTTATAAAAGCACCTGGTTGTAAATTAAATATTAAGGCTATATTTTTATGTATACAAGAAGGAATATCATTGCCCTTTTACAGTACACTTGCCTGCAGATTGGCAGCAGTAATACTGATAAATACAGGGAAATTCGTAACAGACCCTGTTCGAACTTTTGAATCATCAATAATAATCGCTTTGCGAAATAGCCAACTGGTATTGTACCACGATTGTCCCTGCACCCTTTCCGACAAAATTAAACCCAATAAAAAACAAATAATTAGGGTAGTGGTTTGTTTGTAAAAAATAGAATGGCGCATAGTTGGATATTTGGTTTCAAAGACATGAATAATTGAAGAAAGGCCGCGACCTTGCATTTGCATCTAAGTCATCGGAATTATCTGGAACGCTGATAATCAATATGAAAGTGGGCACAAATGTATGTCTTACCGATATATTCAATTTTAGCCGTTTTAAATCGATTCTTGTAGATATTATATTATAGATCGATCATTGAATTGAAGCATCCAGCCATAAAGATAAATTTGTATTGTTCATCCCCCGGGGTAGTACGCATAAGCCATTCCATATCCGTAAAATAACAGTAGCAGGCATAAAAAACTTAATCTATTTCTAAGGCGTTGGGCCGGTTTTATTATTTGTAAGGGAATGCTGCCTATCGAAACAGCAGGTAAACATACAATTAAGTAGATTTTTTATAGTTTTTAATTTGTGTCCAAAGCTGGATAACATAACGTGGTGCGGTTTTATTTGAGTATTCTTTTATGATTGCACAAAAATAAAAAATCCCGTAAAACACCATGTGGTAAAATCCTTGCTATCTTTAAAAATACTTG
>JBBQTL010000124.1:0-16617 GCA_038213285.1 Chitinophagales bacterium | reverse complement strand
ATTGTCACAAAAAGAAATGAAATCGCTGGTGCAGGATTTGTTTATTTGTACAATGCCCAATATTACACCCAATGGCAAACCTACCTACACGGCATTCAAGAAAAATGAACTGGACAGGATGTTTGGCAGGTGATCAGTATTTTTCCCTGATAGCGGATAGGAATTTTTCAACCGCCCGTCGAACAGGCGTGGCACCGGTTTGGTAATGATTGGCCAATACAGAAAAAATAAGCAGCTTATTCTTTTTGGTGATGATAAAACCACTTAATGCACAGTGGTTACTAAGTGTGCCAGTTTTGGCAAAAATAAATCCTGCGTCTTTTTTGTAATAAGCCGTTATGGTGCCCTCGCCGCCGGTTGGCAAAATATTTTTTAACCGTTCCAGCCCAAATTCATTTTTCATTTTACTAAGAATGTAAACGAATGATTGAGGTGTAAATAAATTGTAACGGCTAAGCCCGCTGCCATCCACCCATTTGGGCTTTTGCGGAATATCTTTCAGATCGGTATTTAAAATTGTGTCAATCATTTTTCCATCGTTCATATAACCCAGCAGTTCGTTGCTTGCCATCATCAATGTTTGCTCGGCATAAAAATTATCGCTGCGGTGCATCATGGGTTTAAAAAGCGAATCGGATGGTTGAGACCGAAAAAGGTTTTTCAATTTCCGGTTATTATCAGGGGCTGGTATAACGGGCTTATGCAAAGTATCCCGCAACATGGCTATAATGCCGGTTATATTGGGGGTAATTGGAACGTATAGAAGTTGGTTGGTTCCGGCAGTAATTCCGATTATATTACTGTCCCATTTCTTCTCAATGTCAAAACCATTTAGCAGGTTTGTATTGGGTGCGATATGGTACTGAAAACTACCGGGACTAAAGTTCACATCATTGCCATTTTTTTTAATGGTGATTAAATTTCCGTAAACAGGGAAATTGCTTCTCTGCGTAAGATAAGATTCTTTATAATCGTCCCATGCCCAACCCCGGCCCAGAAAATCATCCGTAAATTTTGCATTTGTAAAGGTGATCCATTTATAATTGCTTAGGAATTGATAAACAGGTTGCGAAAACTCAGGGTGAAGAAAAGTGGGGTCGCCGGTTGGTTGTATCAACAGGTTTGAATCGCTGCCCAATTCGTAGCGGAGGCCGGGTAGGCTGTCTCCCAAATATTTTAACCCGGCGTACAACGAAAACAATTTGGTGTTGGAAGCGGGTACAAAATATTTGGTTGCGTCATAATTGTACCAATATTTACCGGTAGCTGGTTCATAAATGCTGATGCCGATATGCCCGGTGCTGATGGCCGAATCTTTTAGCAGAAGACTGTTGGCTTGTTTGGAAATTTGTTTGTTAATGGAACAGGAGGTGAATAGGGAAAGTAAGTGAATAAGTGAAAAATTTATTTTAAAAAAATGTTTTAAAAAAGGATATTTTTTCATTTGGAAAAATTTAAGACAGCCTGTTATTTGTTGATGATCTAAGGTACATGCAAAAATGTTATTAGTCCATATTGTTACAATGGTACAACTATCCGGTAAACCCGTCCGAATGCACACCCAGTTGAATGAATGTTTCCGGCAGGGTTACCGGAAAGTAATCTTTGTGCAAGGAATAACATTATAGATCCTTGGTTGAATCCCCGGCAATTGCGATTTGTATAAAAGTTTTACAATTAAAAACGCTTCGCAGTTTTTGGCCTTTCATTAATGATAGATTAATACATTATAGCGTGATCCAAGCCCTGGCTCCGTTAAAGGCATCGTGTTTATAGAAAAGAGCCTTATAGTTATTTGGGCTCCGCAGGAGCCACGTAACTTAAAACCCATGGGAATGAACATAGCTTGGCCCGAAAGACTATTTTCCGAAAAATAACTTAGCCTAAATATAATGCCTTTTTGCAATACCGAATACTGTTTCCTCCAGCAGGCTGAAGATGCCCACAGGTATGGCGATGAAAGGATTGCGACGCAAGGATGATGCTATGAAATGCAATGCCGGTATTAAAAAAAATTGGCTTCAAATGAATTTCAATTTTAGTATGAACCGCATCAAGGCAGCTAACATGCAGCGGTTACCGGTTTAGAAATAAACGTTTCTCCTTTCTGTAAAGCAAGGTATAGCTGATGGTAAAAATCGTCCATATAAACAGCGATATGCCACGTATGAAAATTTCAAAATCATCATTTTCCTTCCAGGCAAGGATAAAAGATAGTGTTGCCAGCGCCATTAAGACGAGACCGGATATGGCTGAAAATAGATAACCTTTTATTTTTGAGAATTTAAACAGGCCCATTTTTCTTTAATTTTAATTTCGTGCATAAACAGGGATGATGGCGAATCATTCAACGTTGGCTTTAGCGCAAGTGTACACTGGTGCTTTTTGATACTGATTAAAAGTAATTGAAAATCAGGCAGGGACTGCTTTCTCATCCTGAAATAAAAACTTACCCCCTTTCCTGCTCCCTCAGCCATCGTTCCGGTATTTCATTTCTGCCTGCCATTACATAGTCGTGGTAACTACAGGGAATAAATTTTTTGTTGGGCAGTTGCATCCACCATCGGCCGGTTCTCCTGCTTTGTAAAAACACCGTATCCACTTCCGAAAGAGCGGTATGAAATTCGTTGAAAAGCGAACGTTCATCCAGCGAAGCTTCCTGTTTGCTGCGGCTTTTACCATCAATAAAATACCATAGCATCTGGGCAATTTGTTTGGCGGTTAATTCATTTACATCTGCAGAAGGCTGGTAGCCATAAATACCAAAAGTACTCAACTGGCTACTCAAGCCTGCATAGCGGGAAAGGGTACACGCTTCTTCACCGCTGAAGCCATTGGGGCTGTTGTCGTTGGCAGGTGCATCACTGTATTTAATGGCGCTGATGTCAAAACTTAACAGGGAGGTATTGCGAATGACCGGTTCCATTTCTTCCATGCTTTCCTTTGCCACACCTACCCGGTAGCAATCAAAGCGAAGCTTATCCATTGTTTCCAACATGCGTGGATGCACATAGTAACTCTGAAACCCAATGTGGTTGTAATGCCTTACCATATTGGGTTCGCTGGTAAGCATTTCCAGTAAAAAATTTTCACTTCGGATAGAACTTTCACCCCGCAGGTCAATAGCGGCATCTATGCAGGTAGCTTCTATAGATTTGGCCAATTCGCGGTATGCATAATATTGGGCAAGGGTACAATCATGGGTACCACCCAGCAGTACCACCGTTTTATTCATTCTTAATAACTCTGTCAATACAGTTTTGATGGCCGCATAACTATCGTTTAAGGAAGCACCCGTTTTTATATTTCCAAAGTCGGCGATCTTTATATCAAAGTGCCAGTAATGCAATTGATACAATTGTTTGCGAATGGCATTGGCTGCTTCAAATCCATTGTTAAAAATTCCTCCGCCCCTGGTTTCACCAACACCTACCAGCACAATATCTGCGGCTGATACATCGGGTATTTCACTGTCGTATCCAACGATATGTTTGGCTATTTGTCCGTCATTGTATCCGCTGTCTTCATTCAGCGCATGAATATCAATGGGGAGTAAAAAATCATGCAGGTCGTACATCCGTATCTAAATTAAGGGGCAAACTTAAGGAAGAATGTTCATAGTTGAAAGTTGATGGTTGAAAGTTGATGGTTGGTGGTTGATGGTTGAAGGTTTGTAGTTGATTGCGGTTGGTTGGGATGGTTAATGGATAGTTACATTTCATAAACAGGTTACCGATATCTTACCTTTTCAGACCTGGCAATTAGCAGTTATCTTTAAATTGCATTTAGTCAGCAATGTTATAAAAGAATGCAGACGGTTTCATATAATGGTCTACCAACGATCAACATTCAACCATCACCCTTATGCCACATTTCCTTATTTTTGCAGCATGGAACAGTTGTTACAAAAAATAGAAGCGTTCAAAGCGGAGATCAGCAATTTTATAGCTACAAAAACAGATGAGACAGAAGCGTTTCGTATCAAATACCTTGGCACCAAGGGACTGGTAAAGGAGGTAATGGGCGAAATGAAAAATGTGGCAGCAGACAGGAAAAAGGAATTTGGCCAATTATTGAATGAATTTAAACTATTTGCAGAAGCAAAATACGAAGAGCTTAAAGCATCCACACATAATGAAACGAACACCGGGGATTCCTCCTCCATTGATTTATCATTGCCTGGTGATCCTATGGTCGTTGGTTCCCGTCACCCGATCAGTTTGGTTCGAAACCAGATTGTATCGATCTTTCAGCGTTTGGGTTTTGCCGTAGCGGAGGGGCCTGAGATAGAAGATGACTGGCATAATTTTACCGCACTGAATATGCCGGAGAATCACACTGCCCGTGATATGCAGGATACTTTTTATATCAGTCAGAACCCCGACTGGATATTGCGAACGCATACATCCAGTGTGCAGGTAAGGGAAATGGAGAAGGGTAAATTGCCCATTCGTATTATATGCCCTGGCAGGGTTTACCGCAATGAAACCATCAGCGCAAGGGCGCATTGCTTTTTTCACCAGGTAGAGGGATTGTATATTGCAGAAAATGTATCCTTCGCCGATCTGAAGCAGACCCTGTATTTTTTTGTACAGGAAATGTTTGGTAAAGATTTTAAAGTTCGTTTTCGTCCGAGTTATTTTCCATTTACAGAACCAAGTGCCGAAATGGATATCAGTTGCCTGATATGCGGTGGCAGCGGTTGCAATGTATGCAAACAAACCGGCTGGGTGGAGATATTAGGTTGTGGTATGGTGCATCCCAACCTGCTGGAAAACTGTGGCATAGACAGTAACAAATACACCGGCTTTGCCTTTGGTATGGGTGTAGAAAGAATTACCATGCTGAAATACCAGATTAAAGACCTTCGGCTGTTTAGCGAAAATGATGTGCGCTTTTTGAAACAGTTTACTGCTGCGGTTTAATTTTTTCATATATTTTCTCTCAGTCTCATTATTGATAGTCGTCACCCAATGTGTTTGTCTTCCAATGACCAATTTTTTCGTCCTGCAAAATTGTATCCTTTCACAGTAATTCATTAGCACATTCTCAAACTAGCTAATTATCGAATTGCCTGCGTAGAACAATTTCCCCACATTAATTTTTTAACTGATTTGGTTAAATGATGAAGAAGGCTGTTGCTGCTGGTGATTGTGCATTGGCATTATAATTGAAATCTGCATTTGCTATAATAGTTGAACAACCTATACACTAATAATTAAACACACCACAAATGAAACTTTTGAACTATGGCATTGGCTTATTGATAACAGTGAGTTTATTAACTGCCTGCTCCGCTTCCAAACAGGGAAGAACAATGAAAAAAACCATCGACGGGGAATGGGTATTACAAACCATCAACACCGAAAGCATCAACACAAAATTTGCAGCAAAGGTATTTAATGAAGCAGATCTCAATTGCTTTGTTGGAAGTAGCTGGAAATTTGTGTCGAATAACAGCACAGGATCCTATAGCCTGGTAGGCGGTACAAAAGGCTGTGCAACGCTGCAAAGAAATATACGCTGGTCCATCTACGAACCAAAAGATGCACCCAAGGAATTTCAATTTAAAAGATTAGACGACCAAAAAAATGCCATGGATGATAACAATGGTTTCCGTTTAAGTGTAACCATGTTGGATGATAATACCATGCAATTGAAATCGGCGATTACTTTTGAAGGAAAGCCGGGAAATTTAGTATACAATTTTGTAAAAAAGTAACAGTAAAAATAATAAACTCATGAAACAGATTTTTGGAAAAACAATGGTGGTAATTGCAAGTGCGATTATTATCTGTTCAGGTTGTGAAACCACAAGAAAGGCAAATAGTGCACAGAAAGGTGCGGTAATTGGAACAACCAGTGGCGCAGTGCTAGGAGGTATCATTGGAAATAACGTGGGCAACAAAAACAATACCGCCCTGGGAGCAATTATTGGAGCAGCGATTGGTGGTGTGGCAGGTGGCTTGATAGGTAATAATATGGATAAGCAGGCCGAGGCAATTAAGGAAGAAATACCCGGCGCAGAAGTAACCAGGGTAGGTGAAGGGATCAATGTTACTTTTAATGAAAAAAACCCGGATGGTTCAAAAGCAGGTGTTTATTTTGCTACTGAAAAATTCAATATTACTCCCAATTCAAAACTGGCACTGGATAAATTGGTGAAAGTGTTTAATAATTTTCCTGAAACCAATATATTAATTGAAGGGCATACCGATGATGGAGGCTCAGAAGCATACAACGAAACGCTGTCGCAAAGAAGGGCCGATGCAGTTGGTAGCTATTTAAAATCAGCAGGTATCGCTTCATCCAGGTTAACGATTAAATGGTATGGTGAAGCACAACCAAAAGTGGATAATACAAGTGATGCAGGGAAGGCTGAAAACAGGCGGGTTGAATTTGCCATTACCGCCAATGATAAAATGAAAGAAGCAGCAGCAAAGGAAGCGGCAAACCAATAAAATTTCTGATGTCTGATTTGTTGATTTCTGATAAGGGGATGTCTGATGACTGATTTGTTGATGTCTGATATCGCGATGTCTGATATATTGATGTCTGATTTGTTGATGTCTGATTTATTGAATTTCTGATTTATTGAATTTCTGATTTTTGGGAGAGTAATATTATTTGAACATACGCTGCATTCCAGGCAATTAAGACAATCTCAGATAATCAAATGCTTCTTGTTTAAAGACAATTCAAACAATAGAATAAGGTAGTTAGGTTAAAAAAATCAGACATCAGAAAATCAGACATCAGACATAATAGTTTTATTTTTGTGTGATGGTAAAAACAATTTGTGTTGCAGGTGCAGGAACAATGGGAAGCGGAATTGCATTGGTTGCTGCCCGGAGTGAATTTAATACCTTGTTGTTTGACCTTGATCCATTGGTACTTGAAAAGGCTGCCATCTCTATTCAAAATGGAATTCAGCAATTGGCAGATAAGCAAAAAATTACTGCTGAAGAAGGGGTAATCATTTTTAAACGAATACAATTTATCAGCGATGTACAACAGTGCATCGCTGATTTTTTTATAGAAGCTATCATCGAAAAAGCGGATGCAAAAATTGGACTCTTTAACCAGTTTGCCAATTACAATGATGAACAGGCGATTTTTGCTACCAATACATCTTCCCTGTCTGTTTCAACTATTCAGTCTGAAATTCTTCACCCCGAAAGAGTAATTGGAATGCACTTTTTTAACCCTGCCCCGATCATGAAACTGGTGGAGGTAGTCAGTGGAAAACACACTAGCGCTTCAACCACGGAGGTGGTGTATGAGCTTTGCAAGTTGATGGGAAAAATTCCGGTACTTTGTAATGATGCACCGGGTTTTATTGTAAACCGCGTAGCCCGTCATTATTACCTGGAAGCCATGAAAATAGTGGAGTCTGGTATTGCCACCATTGAAACCGTGGATGCATTGATGGAGGCCAGCGGCTTTAAAATGGGGCCCTTCAAATTAATGGACCTGATTGGTATGGATGTAAATTTAGCAGTCACCAAAAGTATTTACAATGCCTTTGATAATATGGAAAGATTTGCTCCATCTCCATTGCAGGAAGAAAAAGTGAGGAACGGTGAACTCGGAAGAAAATCGGGCAAAGGATTTTATACCTATTGAGGCAAAACTATTTGTAGGCTATTCCATTTTTGGCGAATGCTTTTTAATCAGCTTTTCGAAATAAAATTATTTTCCTTGCAACTCATTCCAGCAACGGTTCCGGGTTATCAAATTAGCTCTCTAAGCGATCGGGCGGTGATGGTTAGTTTTGGAAATATCCTCGATGAAGCAATCAACGATATAGTATTGAGCCTGCATAAAACGCTACAGCTTTCTCCATTCCCCGGCTATGTGGAGTCGGTGCCTGCATACGCGTCAATGGCTGTTTTTTATGATATAAAAAAAATAAATACACAAGGTGAAGTTTCTCCCGTTTCTCTTGTAAAGAACTACCTGCAGCAATTGTTGGAAACACCGCTTCAGGCAAATACCCCATTGTCTTCAATAAAAAAAATTCCTGTTTGTTATGATGAATTGTTTGGCATAGATTTAAAAGGGATTGCGGAATTGCACCAGTTTAGTATCGATGAAATTATTAGCCTGCACACGGCGGTTATTTACAAGGTGTATATGATTGGGTTTTTACCCGGCTTTGCATACATGGGTACCGTTGATAATAAATTAATTACCCCCCGAAAGAATCAACCGAGGTTGAATGTAGCTGCAGGAAGCGTAGGTATTGCAGGAGCCCAAACGGGTATTTATCCAATGGATTCTCCCGGGGGATGGCAGATCATCGGTAAAACCCCCTTGCATTTATTTGATATTACACAATCAACTCCCTGCTTATTATCTGCAGGCGACAGGGTGCAATTTATTTCCATATCGTTGGATGAATTTAATGCAACTCATGTCCATTAAAATTATAAAACCAGGCCTGTTCACTACTATTCATGACCTGGGTAGAAATGGCTATCGTGCGGCAGGTATCGGACCCGGTGGAGCAATGGATTTTTTTGCGGCTTCGGTTGCTAATTCTTTAGTGGGTAACGATGAAAACAGCCCAGTGATTGAAATGCATTTTCCTGCGGCCGAAATTTTATTTGAAGCCGATACATTGATTAGCATTACCGGTGGAAATTTTAGTGGTTATATCAATGAGGGTGCTGTTGCTTTATGGAAGCCATTGCAGGTAAAAAAGAATGACCGGTTGTCTTTCAAAAAATATATCAGCGGGGCAAGGGTTTATCTTGCTATTGCTGGCGGATTTGCTGCAGATGGCTGGTTAAATAGTTTTAGTACCAATACAAAAGTGAAAGCAGGAGGATTTAAAGGAAGGGCTTTCCAAAGGGAAGATATCATCTCTTTCAATAAAAAATTACCGTTTATTTCAGTGGAGGACTTTCCCGATTTTAAGTCAGGCATTCATCCGGTTTATCTTCCGCCGGATAACATTCGCTGCATTTCCGGGCTGCAGTGGGATTTGTTGAATGATGAATCCAAAAAGGCATTTTCGCAGACATCTTTTTCTATCACCACCCAATCGGACAGGATGGGGTATCGGCTGCATGGAAAGGAACTTGATTTGCAAAGCCCGGTTGAATTAATATCATCCCCCGTAGATTCAGGCACCATACAGTTGATACCCAATGGTCAATTGATTGTTTTAATGGCCGATCATCAAACCACGGGTGGCTATCCGGCTATCGCCAATGTGATTAGCGCCGATCTTCCGAAATTGGCGCAGGCAAATATTCAAAGTAATATTCATTTTGAATTGATGTCAGTGGATTGTGCCACCGATGCCTTATTTTCATTGTACCAAACAATGGGATCAATAAAAGGAAATTGCAATAATTTTTACGATGCACATAGACATCAATTGTGATATGGGTGAAGGTATCGGCAATGAAGCATTACTGATGCCTTTAATCAGCTCGGCAAATATTGCCTGTGGATTTCATGCGGGGGATGAAGATGAAATGCAGCGGGTAGTGGCGCTTTGTTTACAGCATGGCGTTGCCATCGGTGCTCATCCTTCTTTTCCTGACAGAGAAAATTTTGGCAGAACAGCAATGCATTTGCCACTGGATGAAATACAACAAATTATAAAGGAACAATTAAGCGTGCTTAATAAAATAGTGACTGCTAACGTAGGAAAACTGCACCACGTAAAACCACATGGCGCCCTGTATAATCTGGCAGCAAAAGACGCAACACTGGCAAGAGCAATAGTAGCGGCTGTAAAAGATTTTGACAGTAGCCTAATCCTTTATGGACTGGCTGGTTCGGTGATGATTGATGAAGCAATACAATCTGGATTACAAACAGCGAATGAAGTATTCGCAGACAGAACCTATCAACCAGATGGATCGTTAACACCAAGAAGCCAGCCGGGAGCTTTTATCCATGATTCCAACAGGGCATTAAGACAGGTTTTGCAAATGATAAATGAAAAATCAGTAAGTGCAATCAACGGTGAAATAGTTCCAATAAAAGCGGATACTATTTGCATACATGGCGATGGATTAAATGCAGTGGAATTTGCAACGGCAATCTATAACCGGTTGCTTGCCGAAGGTATATTAATTCAAAGAATATAAATTTTAACTGTATTCTTCTTCGAATTAGAAATAGTTTTTAAATAAAAGTAAACAGCCCTGGCGAATTTATACAGTGATTTACTTCTGCAGAGTCCGGCTCCCTCCCCTTTGGGGAGGGCGGGGGGTGAGGTCAAACAGGGACGGCGATAAAACAAAACAATACAATATAAATCACATCCACTGAGTAAAAAATCAACATACACCGGTGCTATCACAGGTGCCGCATTCCTAATGGCCACTTCCGCTATCGGGCCTGGTTTTATTACGCAAACAACCAAGTTCACTGCTGAGCTGGCGGCAAGTTTTGGCTTTGTCATTTTAATTTCCGTTTTATTGGATATTGGTGCACAGTTAAATATCTGGCGCATCATCAGCGTAAGTAAATTATATGCACAGGATCTTGCGAATACCATTTTTCCTGGTGCAGGAATATTGTTAACTGTCTTAATTGTAATAGGTGGGATTGCTTTTAACATAGGCAATATTGCGGGTTGTGGCCTGGGTTTGCAGGTATTGTTTGGGTGGGAGGTAGGCACTGGCGCTGCTATCAGTGCCGTAATAGCGGTCATGATATTTTTAGTTAAGGAAGCAGGGAAGGCAATGGATTGGGTTGCGAAGTTGCTGGGCTTTGTCATGATCGGGTTAACCGTGTATGTGGCATTTCAATCGCATCCGCCGGTAGGGCAAGCCATCCTTAAATCATTTGTACCGGATCAAATAAATGAAACCATTATCCTTACCATTGTGGGCGGTACCGTGGGTGGCTATATTAGTTTTTCCGGGGCGCATCGTTTATTGGATGCCGGTATTTCGGGTGAAGAAAATTTGAAACAGGTTTCTAATAGTTCGGTTACGGCCATCATGATTGCAGCAGTAATGCGGATCTTGTTGTTTTTAGCTGCATTGGGCATTGTGATGCAGGGAATAGTACTGGATCCTAAAAATCCGGCGGCTACCGTCTTCCAGTCTGCAGCCGGGCTGGCGGGGTATAAATTATTTGGACTGGTATTGTGGAGTGCGGCTATTACTTCTGTGGTGGGATCTGCATTTACTTCCGTATCCTTTATGAAAACATTGCACCCATTTATTCATCAGCATTTCAGGTACTTAATTATCGGGTTCATTCTTTTTTCAACTATCATATTTCTATTGGTGGGGCAGCCGGTTAAGGTATTGATCTTTGCCGGAGGATTGAACGGCTTGATACTTCCAGTAGCGCTTTCATTCATCCTGGTGGCGGCATGGAATAAAAAGATAGTCCACCAATACAAACATCCATTGTGGATGCAGGCAGCAGGTTGGGCGGTAGTAATTGCCATGACTTATATGGGCACAAGGGGAATAATAAATCTATTTTGATAAGCCCGATACAAACGCTTCCATTACTTTTGCGGTTGCACATAAATTTTTTTATGATTTTAGTTACAGGCGGTGCCGGTTTATTGGGAGGCGAATTAATTAAGCAGTTACTTGCGCAGGGTAGTGATGTTAGGGCTATTTATAATAAAACCCCGCTGCCCGATTTTAATTCGGCACATCTTCACCAGGTTCAATGTAATATTTTAGATGTGGTTGGGTTGGAAGAAGCAATGAAAGGAGTGGACCAGGTGTATCATTGTGCAGCCATTGTAAGCTTTGAACCCTCCCGTAAAAAAGAAATGTTTAAAATAAATATTGAAGGCACCACCAATGTAGTGAATGCAGCTTTAAGTACTGGTGTGCAAAAGTTGGTACATGTAAGTTCAGTGGCAGCACTGGGGCGAATAAGAGAAGATGGGCCGGTAAATGAAAACATGAACTGGACGGAGGAGACCAGCAACAGTAATTATGGGCAAAGTAAATATTTAAGCGAACTGGAAGTATGGCGGGGTATTGGGGAAGGATTGGATGCGGTGATCGTTAACCCGGTAATCATCCTGGGCGGCGGTGACTGGAATACCGGAAGTTCGCAGATTTTTAAAAGTGTGTACGATGAATTTCCATGGTACACAGAAGGCGTAACGGGCTTTGTGGATGTACGGGATGTAGCAAAAGCGATGATTGCTTTAATGGGAAGCGATATCAACAACGAACGCTTTATCATCAGTGCAGAAAACAGGAGCTACCGCGAACTGTTTAACCTTATTGCGGATGCTTTTGGTAAGCGTCGGCCTAATAAAAAAGTAACACCATTTATTGCGCAGGTAGTGTGGCGGCTTGAAGCAATTAAAAGTAAGTTTACCGGTAAAAAACCATTAGTAACAAAAGAGTCGGCAGCAACAGCCCTGGCCAATGTACATTTTGAAAATGGAAAGCTGTTGAAATTTTTGCCGCAATTTTGTTACCGCACCATTGAAGAAACCATTAAAGATACTTGCGCCGGAATACAGCGGAGGCTTAAAATTCAATAACCCGTCATTGGGCCAAAGGATATGCCCGGTGTATATAAACTACATCAAAAAATAATAATAGAAAATTTCACTCGTTTATATAATTTGTAAACTCCATCGTACAACACAATATGAAAACAACCATCTCCACCTTACTCCTTATTTTATTATCCCTTACTTCATTTACACAAAGTACTGTCTTCACTATCAATGGAAAAGTACTGGATGCTGTAACAAAGAGCCCTATGCAGGCTGCATCTGTATTTGCCCAGAATACCACCATGGGCACGGCTACGGATGTGAACGGAAATTTTATGCTTCATCTCCCAAATGGCGGTTACGACCTGGTAGTAACCTTTACCGGTTACGAAACGGTGAGCAGGCGAATCAGCACAGCGGATGCCAGCGATAAAGACATTGTGATTGAGCTAAGGCAAAAAGAAAATTCGATGGAAGATGTAGTGGTAAAAGCGAGTAATGAAGTAAAGGATGGGTGGGAGAAATACGGCAATTTTTTCACGGAGAATTTTATTGGCAAAACAAACAACAGCAAGCTGTGTACCATTACCAATAAGGATGTATTGAAATTTTATTTTTATAAAAAGAGGAACCGTTTAAAAGTACTGGCCACAGCACCCATTGAAATTGAGAACGAAGCACTGGGTTATAAATTAAAATATACCCTGGATTCTTTCACCCATGAATATGGCACCGAAGCGGGTATCTACACCGGCTATCCCTTGTTTGAGGAGATGATGCCTAAAGATGACACGCAAAAAACAACCTGGCAGGCAAATCGTTTAAAAGCCTATAATGGTTCAATGCTTCATTTTATGCGGAGTGTGTATCACAAAACGTTAAAGGAGGAAGGCTTCGAGATACAGTTTGTTGCCAAAAGTGATGACCGGGAAACTGCGGTACGGTTACCCGATTTTTACGGCGCTTTAAATTACAATAAAGACGACAGTACCCAACTGGTGTACATTATGCCCAATCAACCGGATATGGCTGTTTTATACAGTAAAGAAGAGCCAGATGCGGTGTATGCTTTACAGAATGAGGAAACCCCCAAAGCATATCAATTGTCAGTAATCAATATTGCAAACGGTGAATCAATAGCCGTAGAACAAAATGGTTATTACTTTGATCAGAATGATATCACCATTACCGGCTATTGGACATGGGATAAGGTGGGGGATATGGTGCCGTATGATTTTGCCCCCGGCCCCTAAAGGGGAGTTCTTCGACGACTCTAATTTTATTTCGTCCGGTTGCTAAGGTTGAGGTGATAGGAGAGTGAAATATTTTTAAAGCATCAAATGATGAAGGCCAATTAAATTATACAGCGATTGCAGCTCCAGTCCTGTTTCAATAGGAAGTGGTATGTGAGCCTGACAGATATGGGATAAATGCGAAATACAATGTTGAGAAATTTAATGACAGCAGGGAATAACAGCGCTTAATTCACCTTGTAAGATAAGATACCATCGCTCGAATAAAATCTGCAATCTTTTTACATCAGCTAAATTAGCATACTGAAGGAAGAACTCCCCTTTAGCGGACGGGGGTGGTGGGGCCTTACCCTTTCATCACCTTCTCCCACAACTGCGGTATCCGCTTAATCCATACCAGTTCTCTTTTTACAATGCCTGCTTCCTGTGCCGGTGCACCCCAGTAGGTTTTATTACCTTCCAGGTCGCCGCTCACACCGGTTCTGCCTAACAATACGGCGTTTTCACCAATGGTGAGGGTTTTGTTTACCACTACCTGTCCCCACAAGGTTACGCCATCCATGATATTTACACAACCGGCAACCACTACATGTGCGGCAAACAGACAGTTCTTTCCAATCACAGTGTCATGGCCAATGTGTATGGTATTGTCAAACTTGGTTCCCCTGCCAATGATGGTGTCATTACTTACTCCCCGGTCGATGGTACAACTTGCACCAATCTCCACAAAATCTTCAATAATTACCCGGCCGCAACTGGGCATTTTTTTATACCAGTTTTCCCGGTCTTTTTTAGTGTTATAATAAAAGGCATCACTGCCAATAACCGTACCTGCCTGGATGATCACATTGTCACCAATGATACAATGATCCATGATGCTTACATTGGGATGGATGATGCAATTTTTCCCGATCCTTACCTGGTTACCTATGAAAGTAGTTGGATAGATAAAACTCCCTTCTCCAATCGTGGCAGTATCACTTACCTGTTTTACAGATGGTGTAAAGGGATAGAAATGGTTTACGATTTTGCTGTACGCTTCAAAGGGATTGTCAACAAGTAACAATGCTTTTCCTTCCGGGAATTCCGTTCTTTTGTTGATGATGATAAATGTGGCAGCGCTGTTAATACACTTGTCGTAATATTTCGGATGATCAACAAAAACAAGATCGCCTTTTTCAACTTTATGTATTTCATTAATGCCGGTTGCATCTGTTTTGTTGTTGCCAATTAATTCAGCGTTGATGAATTCAGCGATCCAGGTAATAGAAACAGGAGCAGGAAATTGCATACAATATTTTTTTTGCAAAGGTACTATGCTTTGCTTTTAGTGATTGCATAAACAATTATGTATGAAAAGGGATAAAAAATGCAGTTGTGTTTTAATTATTTATCAACTTTTTTTTCTGTGAAAAATTGTCAACTTTTTTGAATGTGCGCAGGCAATTTCCTGCCGTGATTGCGGTGTCATTTTTACTGCATCATGTGCCATAAAAAAAACAGTTCCGCTGAAGCACCAGTAAAATCAATAGTTTCAGCTCATAGCACTATCGGCAGCGAATATTTTTGTTTCAATCACCGTGCATAAATATCCTGCTGAAATTGATCATCTTCTTTTCAATGATGTTGCCTTATCCACAGCATAAATTGAAATGTGAATAAAATAATTGAAAATATTTTTTTAGATAGCAAAATTTCTTTCTAATATTGTGTATGGAAATTTTGTTTCCAGGTACTTACTAACCCATTAATATCATAAAGCCCGGCTTAAAAATGTCGGGCTTTATCTTTTCAGAGAGCTAACAGCGCATTTATTCTACCACTACCTTTACATACTTTATATCATTCAATTCATCGCTCTTGGAATATTACTGTATCATTTATAAACCCTTCAATGTGCTCTCACAGTTTACTTCCGGTGAAGCAAAACAAACCCTTAAAAATATTGTTGATGTGCCGGTAGATGTGTACCCTGTTGGCCGGCTTGATTATGACAGCGAAGGTTTATTGATTCTTACCAACGACAAGAAATTAAACCATGAATTATTAAACCCAACCCTTGAACATACCAGGGAATATTGGGTTCAGGTAGAAGGAGCAATCACGGATGAAGCCTTACATGATTTACACAATGGCGTTGATATTACGGTGGATGGAAAATTATATCGTACAAAAAAATGTAAGGCAACTGCCTTTAAAACTTCGCCTCCTGTTCCTGAAAGGAATCCACCGATCCGGGTTAGAAAAAATATACCTACCAGTTGGGTGAAAATGGTGCTTACGGAAGGCAAAAACAGGCAGGTAAGAAAGATGACCGCCGCAGTAGGTTTTCCTACCTTGCGATTGATCAGGTACCGGATAGAAAAATGTACCATTGAAAGTCTTCAGCCGGGTGAAATGCGCATTTTAACAAAGGGTGAAATGTATCATTTTCTGTTTCCCAACAGAAATGAGCTGTATAAATCAAAGGATTGATATATTTTCCTATACCTTGTAGATATTTATTTATTTTTTACAACAATAACAACTTAATAATGCTAAGATCCATGACCGGCTTCGGCAGGGCCGAACAAACCGTAAATGACAAAACCTTCCTGGTAGAAATAAAGGCACTCAATGGGAAACAATTTGAAATGCAGTTGCGCTTACCACCGTTGTTACGTCCTTATGAATTTGACATCCGGAGTATTTTACAGGAACAACTGGTACGGGGAACCATCGATTGTATGATTACCATTAAGCAGAATGGAACATCCAAGCCGGTTAACATTAATACTGATTTAATTAAAGCTTACTACCACCAGATTGAAAGCCTGGCCGGGGAATTGAACATTGATACCAACTCGGTATTAAGTGCCCTGCTTCGCTTGCCGGAAGTGGTTACTCCAACCAATGATGTGTTAAACG
>JBBQTL010000123.1:0-16735 GCA_038213285.1 Chitinophagales bacterium | reverse complement strand
GGGTTTGCCATTGACGGAAAACTGGAGATTGATATGGTTAAAGCAAAAAAAAATGTCAGAGGTAGCAAAAGCTTTTTTGAATTTTATACAAAAAAATAAACATACAATTTATCAAAGAAAATTTTCGTGGATAGAGGAGTATGATAAATAAAAACGGGAGTACTGCGCCTGTGGTGCCCGGGCGCAAAAAAATGTCAATATAAATTTAGTGTTCGAATCTGAAAATGAACGCAAACAAGTACCGATGAACATTCAAACCCGCCCTTTTCACATATCCTTTGATGAGTGAAATACTTGTTATAATTTAGTTGAAAATTTATTGTATGAAAATAGTATGGTTGCTGTTGTGCATCGCATTTGTAGGATGTGGCCCAAAATCCAATGAAGAAATTATAAAGGATTTAATCACCGAAAAATTAAAAACTACCCTGCCCGATTTTAAGGATTATGAATCCGTAAATTTTGGTGCCCTGGGTTCTGCCTCTTTACCGTACGAGGAAACCGACCAGTATGTTGCCAATTCAAAAACCATCAAAGATTGGAATGATTCCATTGCTTCACTGGAGTTAATGGTAAAAGAAAATAAACTTGCTTCATCTGCCGGTAACTACAACAGCAGGCTACAGGAATTGAAGGATAGTATCCGGGCCAAAGGTGAAAGAAACGCCACGGGAAAGCAAAGCTACACACCGGAAAAATTGTTTAAGATGTCGCACGCTTATATCTTAAAAGACAAAGCGGGATTGGAGAAAAAAATTGAAGAAGAATTTTATATTGATAAGGACCTGAAAAAGGTGTTGAAAGTTCGTAAAGTGTATTAAATAGTTCAGCCACTTTTCCCTGGAAGCTGCACTCACAAGCTGATTTGAAAGCAGGAGACCTGTCTTACATAACTTTAAAATCTTTTATAATTTCGCATCAGGTCGCTGTATGTGCAAACGGGTAAAGGATTTTTTACCGTCAAGTTTATAAAACAGATCGTATATTACTTAAGTAACAATAACCATACAACATGAGCAATTCAAACAATACTTTAACAGTACTTGTGGCTGGTGCTACAGGTTTTTTTAAGTTCCGAAATTTGCCGCCAGTTAATTGCGAAAAATAAATGGGTTAGAGGGTTGGTTCGTGACCAATCAGATTCAAATAAAGTAGCTCAATTAAATGAGTTGGGTGTTGAAATTGTACTAGGCGATCTGAAAGATAAGGTTTCATTGGAAAATGCTTTACAGGGGGTAGGAACCATTATTTCAACTGTTTCGTCCACCTTTTCAAGGCAGGAAGGCGATTCTATTGAAACAGTGGATGATGAAGGACAAATTAATTTGATTGATGCTGCCGTAGCTGCAAACGTCGGCCAGTTTGTGTATGTTTCATTTTGTGCCATGCCGGGCCAGTTTCCGCTGCAAAATGCCAAGCGAAAAGTAGAACAGCATCTTGCTGATTGTGGTTTAAATTATACCATTTTACAGCCAACTTATTTTATGGATATATGGCTCAGTTCTGCGGTAGGCTTTGATTATCTAAATGCCAAAGCGACCATTTACGGGGAAGGAACGAAAGGGATCTCCTGGATAGCGATAAAAGACGTGGCTTCATTTGCAGTAGCAGTATTGGATAATCCCGGCGCTCAGAATAGCGTGATTGAATTGGGGGGGCCATCATCTTTGAGCCCGCTTGAAGTGGTGAATATTTTTGAAACTGCCCCGGGGACAAAAGTTTGAACTTCAGTTTGTACCTGAAGAAGCCCTGAGAGCACAAAAGGATAGTGCAGGAGACTCATTAAGCGAATCCTTTGTCGCATTGATGTTAGGCGTTGCAAATGGAAGTGAAATTAATATGAAAAGCACACTTGATCTTTTTCCGATCTTGCTCACTTCTGTAAATGATTTTGCAAAAGCCTAGCCGTATGTTAGTAAATAGATACATTTCCATTGAACTGGCTTGTAAAAGCTGCTCATCCGTAAAATAACATTTCTTTCTGCTGCCATTGACGAAGCCAGCAGGCATAAAAGAAATCTAAACCTTACCTTAGAGGTAATAAGCAATTCATTTTCCGAATTACAAGATTTCAATCGTCATGACCAGGAACCGCATTCTATCTTCCATCAGCTTTTTCTTAATATTGAATCAGTCAATTGCCCAGTATAAGAATAACATCATCCCTGCACCTGTACAAATTGCTGCCATTAAATCGGCGGCGGTAGCTCTCAATGCCCGTACCGTATTGCATTACGATAAAGGGTTTGAGGCACAGGCGGCCTACCTCAGCAATCAGTTGCAACAGCAAACCGGGATTACACTTACACTGCGGGAGCGTTCGCTTAATAACAATCTCCCCGTTGCCGGCATTGTGTTGCACTATGATGCGGTAGCCATTACCAGGACAGAAATGTACCAGCTAAAAAGCGGTAACAACAGGGTGTTGATCACTGCAAAAGATACCCGGGGATTTGTAAATGCCATACAAACCTTGTTACAATTAATTCCATTCACTCCACAATCAACTGTTACGGTACCTGCTGTAGCCATTTCAGATTACCCGCAGTTTAGCTACCGTGGTATGCATCTGGATGTGGTGAGGCATTTTTTCCCGGTGGCTTATATCAAAAAATACATTGACTACCTCACTTTTCACAAGTTCAATACTTTTCACTGGCATTTAACCGACGACCAGGGCTGGCGCTTTGAAACAAGTAGTTACCCTAAACTGAATGCCATTGCATCCTGGCGGGACTCTACCCTGATTGGTCATTTTAAAGATGCCCCTGCCCGTTATGATGGTCAGCGGTATGGCGGTTATTATACTAAAACCGAAATAAGAGATGTAGTAGCTTATGCCAATGTGCGTGGCATTACCATTATTCCCGAACTGGATATTCCGGGACACAGCAGGGCCGCCATTGCTGCCTATCCCCAACTAAGTACAAAGCCAGATACTACCTGGAACGTGGCTACTACCTGGGGAATGTACAACCGGCAAAACAATGTATTGGCACCCAACGATTTTACTTTTCAGTTTTTGAAGGATGTTTTTAAGGAACTGACAGAGTTGTTTCCTTCTACCTATATTCATGTGGGCGGAGATGAATGCAGCAAGATATGGTGGAAACAGGATCCTGCCACCCAACAGTTTATGCGTCGTAATAATATTAAAAACGAGAAAGCATTGGAAACCTATTTTATAGAATACATCGCCACCTACCTGAAGCAGCTCAACCGGAAAGCAATTGGCTGGCACGAAATAGCGGAAGGTGACCTGGATACCAAAACACTCATCATGAACTGGGCAGATGAGAAGCAGGCCATCGCATCGGCTAAAAAAGGTTTTGACATCATTATGACGCCGGGCAAGCCTTTTTATTTTGATCATTTCCAGTCAAAAGACCCAAACGACAGCCTGGCCATTGCCGGGTACAACAGCATGGATGCCGTGTACAATTACGAGGTAATTCCTGCGGCCATCCGCAAAGCCAACCTGGCCCATAAGATTATCGGCGGACAGGCCAATGTATGGACGGAATATATGGGTAGCACAACAAAAGTGGACTATATGGTTCTACCAAGGATGACCGCCCTCAGCGAAAACCTGTGGAGTAAAACAAAAAATTATCCTGATTTTGTAAGACGGCTGGAGCAATATTTGATACCCAGGTATCAATATTGGGGAAGCAGTTATTTTAAAGGTTTCAGGGTATGGACGAAAGAAAAATAAAAGGGGGAGCATATATCTTTCCCGCCGGATCATCCACATTAAACATCCTTCTCGTTAAAAGACAACACCAGGCTGCTGATACCGGAACTTACTTTCCGGCAGGCTATACCGGCCTTTTGCAACATCAGGCGGGATGCTTTAGCGGTATCCGTATCAGCATACTTATCCGATAAATAAATTACTTCTGTAATGCCCGATTGTATGATGGCTTTTGTACATTCATTGCAGGGGAAAAGGGCGGTGTAAATTTTGCATCCCTTCAAATCCATTCCGATATTATTTAAAATGGCATTGAGCTCGGCATGGCAGATAAAGGGATATTTTGTATGCATAAAATCGCCTTGTTTTTCCCAGGGAAATTCATCATCATCACAACCGGTTGGCAGCCCGTTGTACCCGGCTCCCACAATTTTATTCTTATCATTCACGATGCAGGCGCCCACCTGTGTGCTGGGATCCTTGCTACGGCAGGCGCTTAGCAATGCCACCCCCATAAAATACTCATCCCAGGAAATATAATTTTGTCTCTTTTGCAATGCCGGCATAATGGTTTTGTATTAAGATAAACAGCCGTACGAATATAAGGGATTTAGTGTTGCATGGTATTTTTCAAACAGTGTTTGATGGAACGGTTTGCAACAGTGATACCGTTATTTATCCGGATTGATTGGGGCCTGAGGTGAAAGATGCCTGGCTGGAATTGTAATGGGAATGATGGATGGAGGTTTATTGGTGCCTTCAAAATTATCGCTGCCGCAAGTGGTTTGTGAGGACACCAGCACCGGCTCAGCACCGGCTGGGGTTGAAAGTAATCGCTGTTTTACTGACCGGCCGAGGTCCAGCCGTAACCCGGGTTAAAGTAGTTCCAAAGCAGTGCGGATAATTTGCGGGTGAGTACCCAGACTTCATTGCTTTTGGCCCAACTGGTATCTTTATTATTTTTGGTAAACACGCTCAATATATAGGGATTCTTTTTGCCATTCACATACATTACTTCACTGCGGCTTGCATCCACCGCCCCATTTTTATCGGCTACAAAAACACCGGGCGGTATTTCGCTCATGGCTTCTTCGTCCCAGTATTGCCGGCTAAGCAAGCGCAGCATTTTTTCGCTGGAAACGGTATTGAGCATTTCCCTGTTTACAATTTTTGCCACCAGGGTTCCCATTTCGCGGGGTGTAGTTTGTCCCCAGCCATAAACCGACCGGTTGCTTTCTCTTCCCGGTGTGCGGCTGTTTACCCTGGTTGATTTAAAACCAAGGCTGTCTAGTATCTGATTGATCCTTGCTCCTCCGCCTGCGAGTGATTGCAACCAAAGGCTGGCGGTATTGTCGCTGGTGGTCAGCATCAGCATCATCACCTTGCTCAATTCAATTTTTTCTCCATTTTTAAATGAGCCAAGGATATCTTCTCCGGCATAATATAACGAATCGCGGTAAGTGAGTTGCTGGTGATACTGCAGGTTATTTTTATACAGTTGATCCATTATACCAATAAGAATGGGGATCTTCACAATACTGGCAGTGGGAAAAATGGTATCGGCATTGATGGTAACAATCTTATTGTGTTTCAGGTCATGAACATAAATTCCGATATCCCCGTTAAAGCCTTTCACAAGGTCTTCCACCTGTCGTTGTAATTTTTTGTCAGTATGTTGTGCCATGATCATTACCGGAAAGAACAGGCAGGCGAGTAAGAGCTTTTCTATCATAATTATTTTGTTGCGCCTAAGTTAGGTTTATAATGGTTGCAGGCAAAATGATTTGAAGCCCTGAACAATATGACTCAGGATAAATTTACTTTAATGACGCCGCGAGCTAATCCCGGGCTCATATCGGTTGCCGGTTTATAAAGATGATTGAATGGTTAAAGCCTCCTGTTATAAAGCAATGAACTAACCAGGTTAGGCAAGAATTGGATGAGGGAGGTTGCATTCCAAATCCATTCGCTTTCGGATTTTGAACTCGTCTCTAACATATCAAAGTTGGCACGACACTTTTGCATCAATAAACCCGGAATTATACCCAATCGTCGGAAGATGTAATGGCTCCATCCGTCCAGGTCCATACTATTTTTTGGTAGGAAAACTGTATCTCTTCATACTCGGCATATTTTACCAGGTCCGGGTTTTTATTGTTGAGCATGATGGTTTTAATTTCTACAACCCTGGCGTTGGTTAATGTAATGGTATAATGATTTATTTCAACACCGGTGCCTGCTGACCCTTGTATTTTAGGGGCAAAAAACTGTAGCTCCCAACTGCTGATATTTTCATTATTCACCAGGGCGTTGAACAGCAATGGTGAACTCTTATCAACCTGTTTGGTTATTACAAAAGGTTTGTGCTGTCGTTTGCCGGTGGGTAATCCAGAAGCCGCATCCCGTGGTGAAACGATTTCATGGCTAACCGCAATCACCATGATTTTTCCTTCCCGACCTTTTTGGATTACGCTTCCTTTTATCTCGCCTTGTTTTTGCCCCTTTAATTTGAGGTACGCATTGAGTGCCATAATAAAATAATTTAGTGTAACAAGTTACGGATTCATTTTTATGGATGCAAGCTGAAACCTCAAAAACAAGAACCAATGAGTCATTTTTTATTTTATAATAACGGTTGATACAACGTAAACTGTCCTGTGCATCATAAACAAAATGCTGTCGCAAACCCCCTTTTAATTGTCGTTTTTGCACTGTATTTATCTTGCACAATTGTTGGATGTTTGTATTGTTAAACACAACTTCATCACCATAAAAATTTCATACATAATGGAAACAATAGCAAAAACCATCATTACAGTAGAAACTATCATTAATGCCCCGGTTGCAAAAGTTTGGGAATGCTGGACAAAGCCCGAACACATCATTCAATGGAACAATGCATCTGATGATTGGCATACTCCCCGTGCCGAAAATGACTTAAGGCCAGGTGGCAGGTTTGTTGCCTGGATGGAAGCCAGGGACGGAAGTATGGGTTTTGATTTTGGAGGAACCTACGATGTCGTCAGGCAAGATGAATACCTTGAATACACCCTTGATGATGATAGGAAAGTAACGGTAACTTTTACCCCCGGCGAAGACAGTACTAAAGTGGTGGAAAGTTTTGAAGCAGACAATATGAATTCAATAGAGTTGCAACTGTTAGGCTGGCAAGCTATACTGGATAATTTTAAAAAGCATACAGAAGGCATGGCATAAGTTTATTTCCAGTCATCATTGAATGGCCGATGTTTAACACCTGTTTCCTTTTTCAATTTTAGACCCGTCGTCAACTATTACCCAGGTATGGCTATCGGGTTTGATTATTTTCTTGTTGAATTCCAGTAGGTTTAATTTTAAATACACCCGAAACTAATGCCACTCTTACAAGTGGGTTATCTTTGGTAAATAAAATAGTAACACCAGTATGAAACCCGAAGAACTCTCGCAGCTCCGCAAAGACTATACACTCCATGCGCTCAATGAAGAAGATGTAGCAGAGTCACCCATTATACAATTTGAAAAATGGTGGCAGGAAGCTACCCAATCGAAAATAGAAGAAATGAATGCAATGACACTGGCCACCACCGGCAGTGATGGAATGCCGGATGCAAGAACTGTATTGTTGAAAGCAGTGGATGAAAAAGGGTTTGTTTTTTTTACCAATTACAACAGTGCAAAAAGCCAACAGCTTGAGCTGAATAGTAATTGCTGTTTACTGTTTTTCTGGAAAGAACTGGAAAGGCAGGTACGCATTAATGGGGTGGCTGAAAAAATTTCAGTAAAGGAGAGCATTGATTATTTCGACAGCCGCCCCGAAGGAAGTAAAATAGGTGCATGGGCCTCTCCGCAAAGCATGGTGGTGGCAGGCAAAGCCATGCTGAAGGAAACATTTCAATATTATGCAGAAAGGTTTAAACATGGCCAGATACCCAAACCACCGCATTGGGGCGGTTACAGGGTAAAGCCTGTCCGCATTGAGTTTTGGCAGGGCCGCCCGAGTAGGATGCATGACCGGATATTGTATACCCAATTGGACGGGGGCTTATGGAAAACGGAAAGATTAGCGCCCTGATATGTGCCCGGTCATTCCGACATTTGAAAGACAAATCTCCTGCCTCCCGGCCGATGAGAAGTCCTGGCCGGTGAAGAATATGAAACTGCAGGTACACCAGAGAAATCACCATTGGATGGAGCATGGAAACAAATAAAATCCTTTTGGATACAAGGCAAGGATACTACCGAAAATAAAGCATCACAATTTAAAACATATTTTGCCGGGTACTTTATATTCGGGCATACCTGGGCGGATTGAACGAATAAATTGCACGCCGGTATGGGGTATGGTACATTCGCAATGAACGGGACGAACAAAGTAAAAGAACATGTGAATGCATCAACTTATTATATAATTAAGGGTAAAGATTTTGACATTGATATTGAGTTAACAGGGGCAGATGAATTTAAACAAACGATTACCGAAACTAATGGAGATAAGGGGGTGGAGATATATCAGCGGTTAAAGAAATAGCCAGGAATAATAATATTGTACCAATTAAAAAGTTCATCCGGCAGATTCCGGATGAACTTTTATTTTAGTGCCTGTTCGAATGAATAGCATCGCTAGAAAGTTACCTGGTATTGCCTACTCATGGAACGCTTTTCCCATTAGGAAACGATACGTAGTTCACGTTACCTGAACGTTTCCTACTGACCTATCTATTAATGATTCATTCCAGGAAACACGTCATTCTTTTAATCACTGTTTTCAAGGTGTAGATGCTGATGAATTGCACCTGCTGGGATGTGATGGCAAAGCAAGCTATGGCAGAGTCTTTAAGAATGTTGATCAACGCCATGGTCTGCATTGCCGGCATACGGCCTTTATGTGAATAGTTTTTATAACCGGCCCACCTCCATTCAAGATAAACTACCTATCGTGTATTAACTTTTTTTGGTTGGGCAATAACCGGTTTGCTTACGAGTTTAAAATAGGTGGCTTTAAACCGGTTATTAATAATTGTTCCCTGAACTTCAGCCTTCCTGATCGATTCACAAAAACCATCTTTCGCATGTGCATCACCATGCGAATTGATATCGGTGCCATCTACAAAATATGACTTATCATCAATACGGACCGCCAGGTCGCAGCTTTTGCCGGGCAGGCCCAGTTTACATTGACCGCAGGATGCTTCAACCACTTGTAATTTTTTATTGGGATCCGGGGTAGCTGTTTTCCCAGGTTGGTTTTGTGCCTTTGCAGGAAGAAGAAAGCAGCTTAATAATAATACCGGTATTAATTTTTTCATAAATGAAGTTGAAATGAAATTCAATTTAATCAATTTTCTGAATGCAGGCCATCAGAAAAATGTTTCAGTTCATTCTGATTAAATCGAAGTAGGATTTATCGGCTGATCAACAGCACTAAATAAACTATTTAAATACGTGGTTTGTTTTTATATTTATAAAAAAAGGCGATGAATAATAATAACAAAATAATTGATGAGGGATCAATAAGAGATTATGTTCGTGATTACACTATTTTTCCCAACCTGCGGGAGAGCGTTCAGCGGGCACAGGACGAAAACCCGGAAATACGTGCTTTGGCCCTCAGCCCGATTAATGTAGAACGAACCATTGAACAGCTCAGGGAACGGGAGATTATTACCATCGGCACCCTGGATAATGTGTTGAACGTCCATAAAGCAGAGATACTTCAGTTGATGAACCAGTTAGATAGCGCTTCGATAGCGGCAAGGCATGTGTACACTCCAATCTATATTTTATTAGAAAATATTTCAAATGAATTGTAATCTTACTATAATGACAGGATGCACTTCATATTAACGCCTGAATAGCATACGTAGCCTTGCCAGCCTGTTTATTACAACTGCATGGATGGCTGATAGCAAATGGATGCAGGAGTTTTTAAATTGCCAGGTTCAACAATGGAAGCCTAATAGTAACTTAGAGGATGGAAACGCTGCTACTTTTAATAAAACCGATGCTCATATTCTGGAGTGCTGCGTTACCGTTGTGGATAATGGGCAGGCTTTGGGTAAGTAGCAGGCGTAGTAACAATGGAAATGTAGTGAGCCTCAAAAGGGAACTCGTTCTTTTTATATTTGTTGCTTATATCAGCGCTGTATTTTCTATTACAATTGCCCCTGTTACAATGTCAGGAATTAGTGAACCAGTAAAATCACCGGTTAATTTTTTACCGGTTATTCATACCTACCAATTCTATATTAGCACGCTTGCAGACCCAAGCGGCGTAAGCACTGCGTATGCACTCGGGAATATTATAGGTAATTTGTTACTGTTCATTCCTTTCGGGATGATGCTACCCTGCATTTCGCCAAAATTTAAAAAGCTTCAAAATATAGTGACCGCCACTTTTTTTTGCTCCTTCTTTATTGAATTTTGCCAGGTTATTTTAGGTTTTTTTGATACATATCGTACCGCCGATATTGATGATATTGTTTTAAATACACTGAGTGGTGTAATAGGCTGGCTGATCTTTACCAAAATAGTTGAACGGTATTTTTTCAGGACGCCCTATTCTGCAAATTATTTAGGCTAGGTAATAACGGGCGCCAACAAATGTATCATAAAACACCTCCTGTTCTGGTGAGCTTTTGGATTAATAAGCCAGGGCCAGCCTCTATTATCAATTTGCCAGTGCTGGTTTATTAAAAAGGCAGTGAATAAAAGTGACAATTTGTTTATATTTATTTACTGTGATTCGAGTACAGTGCTTACTGTAAAACAACTGCTCATGCAATATGATATTGAACTTTATAAACAATTTTTTTTATCATCCTTTTCAAATTCGATAACAAAACTGCAATATGAATAAATTATTTTTTACTGTTTTGATGCTTTCGCAAACCATCACATTTAGCCAGGCACCGGCAGAAAAATATGAGGTGGATTCCGCTTCTATTGAACAGGCTGGTGTACCGAAAGGCGAAGTATTAAAATTTACTTTCGAAAATTCTGCTATTTTTCCAGGAACATGGCGGGAGTATTGGGTGTACGTTCCTGCTCAATACCGCCCCGGAAAGCCAGCCTGTGTGTACATCAACCAGGACGGTATTCAATGGAAGGCTCCAACAGTATTTGATAACCTGATTCATCGAAACGAAATGCCGGTAACCATCGGCGTTTTTATAATGCCGGGTCGTGTAAAAGCGGATGATGAAGTAATAGCCAATGATCGTTTTAACAGGAGTTTTGAATATGATGGTTTGGGAGATGCTTATGCACGTTTTATCCTGGAAGAAATTTTACCCCAGGTAGAAAAGCAACAAACCAGCGATGGCCGTAAAATAATTTTATCAAAAAATGGAAATGACCGTGCCATTGGCGGATCAAGCAGTGGAGCCGTTTGCGCCTTTACGGCTGCATGGGAGAGGCCGGATGAATTTAGCCGTGTGTTTAGTGCGATAGGTACCTATGTTGGGCTGAGAGGCGCCGACCGGTATTCTACATTGATTAGAAAATATGAACCCAAACCAATCAGACTTTTTTTGCAGGATGGAAGCAATGACCTGAATATTTATGCCGGCGATTGGTGGATGGCCAACCAAACAATGGAACGGTCACTCACATTTGCAGGATACCAGCTTCGGCATGTTTGGGGCGAAGGTGGCCATAACGGAAACCAGGGTTCATCTATCTTTCCTGCTGCCATGCGGTGGCTTTGGCAAGACTGGCCAATGCGGGTAACGAAAGGATCTACAAAAAACCAGTACCTGGCTAATATATTGATATCGGGAGAGGATTGGGAACTGGTGGGGAAGGGCTATAAATTTACAGAAGGGATAATTGCCAATGCAAGAGGGGAAGTTTTTTTCCAGGATATTCCGGATTCAAAAACATATAAAATAAATGGCGAAGGAAAAATAACCACATGGCCGATTGATTCGAAAAGAGCAAGCGGTACCTCTTTTGGTACTGATGGAAAGCGGTATGTGGCAGCAGGTGCAACCATGCAGATTATAAGTTATGATACCAATGAAAAGGAAGCCATTGTAGCCGATAGCATTAAAGGCAACGATTTGGTGGTGGCAAAAAATGGCAATTTATATGTAACCGCTCCCGAAGGTACTGAAAGGCCGGGTAGGTTGTACCTGATAAAATCAACTGGCGAAAAAGTAATGGTGGATGAAGGTATTAAATTTCCAAATGGCATTGCGCTTTCGCCGGATCAAACACAAGTGTATGTTACAGAATCTGCTTCCCACTGGGTGTGGATATATAAAATTAAACCCGACGGTACGCTGGCCTATAAACAACGCTTTGGCTGGTTGCATGTAGCAGATGTAAACGAAAATGCATGGTCCGACGGGCTTAAATGCGATACTGCAGGCAGGGTGTATGTTACCTCAAGGCTGGGGATTCAGGTTCTGGATCAGTTGGGGCGTGTAAATGCCATTATTCCATTGCCTTTGGGGCAGGCATCGAATTGTTGCTTTGGTGGTGCAGGCTTTAACGTGCTATATGTTACCTGCGGCGATAAAGTGTATCGCAGAAAATTAAATGCAAAGGGCGCAAATACATTTGACAATGCATACAAACCTAAAAAGCCCAATCTATAACAAACTACTTGTTGTTGCGACATCCGATAGCGATCGGATTTGGATTATATCCATTGTTTATTTAGCTTACATTTATTTAAAAATAACCTTCATGAAATGAGCCGTTATAAAAGTTGAATGCCAACCCGAATAATTATAGGCGAATTCCATGACACTTAAATCAAACAATAAAATACATGAAAAAGATTGCTCTGCTATTATTTTTAACAACCATCGGTATGTTCCAGTTGAATGCACAAAATAAAAAGTTACCTCAAAAGTTATTACGGCATGTAGTATTGTTTAGTTTTAAAGAAGGTAGTACACCAGCCCAGGTTAAAACGGTTACCGATGCCTTTGAACAATTGCCACAAAAGATTGCCCAGATAAAAGCATTTGAATGGGGTACCAACAATAGCCCTGAAAACCTGAACCAGGGCTTTACACATTGTTTTTTTGTAAGCTTCGTTTCTGAAAAAGACAGGGATATTTATTTGCCGCACCCGGCCCACAAAGCCTTTGTTGAAGTGCTGAAACCTGTATTGGATAAGGTGTTGGTTGTTGACTACTGGAATGAGCGATAGAGTGTGTATTGTGATAGATTAAAACAGACACTTTACTGCGCCGCCCGTAGCCCAATACAGCCGTTGTTGTGTGTTTGTGCGGATGATAATGCGGACTGGCTCACCAACAACTTGTATGGCTGATACCAATTGAATTTAAACCATAACGGTAAAAAAGCTGACAACAAATTGCCACATTTTTTGATTTCGATTTTACTACGAAATTTCCCAGGCGAGTCTCTGCTAACAGAGTTCAATAATTTAAAACTATTTACGGCAGGACTCGCCGCAATACGGAGAGGGGAATTATTTTCGACGATTTGCCAGTCGGATACACTACAATACCGTCCACATTAGATTTTCGGAAACAAAATTTTAATGTATTATTTTCTGTTTATGGCATGGCGAGTCCTGCCAAAAATAGTAATCTAATTTAAATAGTTTTCTGGCAGAAACTCGCCTGGGAATTATCCTTCAGTTTTATCCGCCGCCGCGGATAATTTAAAAACTAAATGTTGTTGTTGGTACCCTCTCACACGTTACCCGGGCTGCATACGCAACAACGGCACCGGTGGGCTTGCGTATAGAAAAAAGTGACGAAAATGAAGCAATGGTTACATACTAACGCCCTACTATTTTCACAATTTCAAATTCACCTTTTTTCCTGTTTTCACCGCCTTATAAATGCCGTCTATAATTTTTAAGTCTTTTACACCTTCTTCCCCGTCTACAGGTACCAGCGGTTGCTTTCCTTCCAGGATGATTGCCGCCATTTCATCCATTTGTACCGTTTGGTGTGTAACGTGTGGGTGGGTTAATTCGCCCTTATTGGTGCGACCCTTGATGGGGCCATAACCAGTTGAAGGCTGTAATTCGGCAAAACCATTTTCAGCATTTAAGAAAAACCGGTCCAGGTTATTCATCGCATAAGTTGACAGGCAGGACGCTACCGCCCCACCCGGAAAACCCAATTGAAACTGAATTGTTTCGTCAACGCCTTCTTTAAATTTTTCAAAATTAGTTTTGGTTTCCTGTGCGGTAACCCAAATCGGTTCTTCACCCACCATATAGCGGCTACCATTCACCGCATAAATGCCAATATCCATCAGGGATCCACCACCTGCCAGTTGCCGGTTGAGTCGCCATTGTTTGGGATCGCCAATTATAAAGCCGCACAGACCCTGGAAAAACAGGACTTTGCCCATTTCCCCTGCATTACGCATACGAATTATTTCAAGCGTTTTCGGCTCAAAATGCATGCGGTATCCAACCAGTAATTTTACATTTGCCTGCTTACAGGCATCCACCATTTCCCGTCCTTCTTTGGCATTCAGGGCCATTGGCTTTTCGCATATAACATGTTTACCAGCTTTTGCGAGGCGTATTACCTGCGAATGATGCAGGGCATTGGGTGTAATCACATACACGGCATCAATATCCGGGTTGTTTTTTACCTGGTCAAAAGTGTCATAATTATAGCAGTTTTTATCAGCAATATTGTACTTGCTTTGCCAGGTTTTTATTTTATCAGGTGTACCACTAATAACGCCCGTTAGTTTAGCTTTTTTTGACGAAAGCATTGCTTCCGCTACCCTGCTACCATAACTACCAAGGCCCATAATGGCTACTCTTAAAACAGGGCCATCATAAGGTGTTTGATCAAAATCTTTCATACCCGCCAGCGTATGCACGGGTGCAAAGTGTAAAGCAAAAGCCGAAGCAGTCAATTTTTGTAAAAAATCACGACGTGAGTTCATAAAAACTATTTAGGTAATTGATAAAGTGGCTAGATTTTAAAATGATAGATACACAGCAGGTATTCATTTCAGGAACATTATTGAGTGAACCTGTAATAAAGTTATATTTTTTAATATAACCTGATGGTATTATTTTTTGCATCTCTGCTTATTAAAATTAATTGCTTTTAAAAGAGCCAGACTCACTTTTGAATTATTTTAAAAAGATGGTGAAGCTGCGCAAAAACCAGCCGGATATTTTGGTTTATGGCAAGTACACTTTATAGGATGCAGGCAACCCCGATATGTATGCCTACACCAGGTAAGCCAATGGCGAAAGGTACTGGTGCTGCTAAGTTTTAGCAAAAATGGCGGAACTTTTAATGCCGTAACATGCAGGTGGGCGAAGAATGGATCAACATCCTGCAACCTTTACAAGTAGAGGGGAATACTATTACCCTACAACCTTACCAGGCCTGCTTGGTGAAGTTGAAGAAATAATGTATGGGGCAATGGTGAATGGTTAAAGGCGAACAGGTAATTGTCTACGGACAATCTTGTAGCAAGCAATAAAAACTCTACTTTGATCCGTTGCAAAATTTTGAAGAAATATATTTCGGGCTAAATAAATACATCGCTGTTAATGGTTTTCCAATGTGTTTCTTTTCCATTTGCCTTAAATTAAATGCCAGTACCGGGGTAAAATAATTTTCATAAAAATTGCACCATCCCTTACTGGCAGGAGCTTTATCCAGAGTAAAAGCAGCATGTAAATGACCAAACAGGAATTCCGGTCAGCAGAATCTGATATTTCTCATACTACTATATGATCACGCTCAGGTTTAACAATTATCAATTCTCCTTATCTTGGCTATTATAAATTGCTTGTTATGAAAAAGGCGCTAAATATTAGTATCAGCAACCGCTCAGTTACAATATTGCGGTGTAGTATTGGTGTTATTTATTTGTGGTTTGGGGTATTGAAATTCTTTCATGGCTATAGCCCTGCGGAGGATCTTGCAATCAATACCATTAATAAACTAACTGCCGGTCTTTTGTCTGCACAGGCGAGTATTTTGTTATTGGCCATTTGGGAAACTGTGTTGGGCTTATTGCTGATATTGGGTTATGAAATAAAAAAAGTGCTGGTGTTCCTCTTTTTACACATGGCCTGCACTTTTACTCCAATGTTATTTTTCCCTGCCATTTCATTTAAAATGGCTCCTTATGGATTTACATTGCTAGGCCAATATATCATGAAAAACATTATTATCATCAGTGCTGCCTGGGTATTGTGGGAAACAGCACCTGACAATGACATGCAGGAAATTTTTAGTTCAATTGAATAAGAACGGTAAAATAATTAATATTATGCTTAAAGTAAATTGAGCCGCTAAACAGGGCTCTTTTATTTTTATTATGCCCGTATGTCGTCGCTTTCAGGTTGATTTATATTTTTCTGCATTATAATCTTCCTTTAGTAAATTTACTGATGCTGCAGTCAATTTTCACCCCATTGTTTACAAAGCAAAAAATAGCCATCGCAGCGACTAAACCAATTTCGATTTTCATTTTGAAAGTGAAAGTTCCATTCCGCAAAAATTGTTACAACCGGCCTGTTGCAATAGTTCAATTTTAACAAAGA
This sequence comes from Chitinophagales bacterium, assembly GCA_038213285.1. Classification (GTDB taxonomy): domain Bacteria; phylum Bacteroidota; class Bacteroidia; order Chitinophagales; family Chitinophagaceae; genus Ferruginibacter. The sequence goes on along the minus strand of JBBQTL010000123.1, from coordinate 518 downwards.
ATAACCACCAACTGTACACTCTTATGGCCGACACTCAACTATTTTTCTCCAAACCATTGCCTGCGGGGTAAATACTAAATTATTAATATTATCTTGGCCTCATTAGTTTCAATATTTTATCTTTGATTTTTAATAAAACTAAATTATGAAGTTTATCGTTTCGTCGGCGGCCTTGCTTAAACAATTACAACAGATCAATGGCGTAATTAATGCCAATACCGTATTACCTATTTTGGAAGATTTTTTGTTTGAAATTGAGAAGAATAAGCTAACCGTAGTAGCAACTGACCTTGAAACTGTGATGAAGGTAAGTTTGGATGTAGAGGCCAAAGACAGTGGTAAAGTATGTATCCCTGCTAAAATTTTAATGGATTCGTTGAAGAATATTGCGGAGCAGCCCCTTACTTTTACCATTGATAAAAACTTTGGTATTGAAATTACCAGCGACAATGGTAAATACAAAGTGATGGGCGAAAACCCCGATAATTTCCCCAAAGAACCAGTAGCGGATGATGCCA
>JBBQTL010000122.1:0-16907 GCA_038213285.1 Chitinophagales bacterium | reverse complement strand
CCGTGATGTTTTAATGGATAGAGCAGATGTAATGGTTTGCGAAGGCTTTACTGGAAATGTGATTCTTAAAATGGCTGAAAGCGTGTACGATGTGGTACAGCGCAGGGGCATCCATGATGAATATTTTGATCGCTTCAATTTTGAAATGTATGGCGGTGTTCCGGTATTAGGAGTTGCTAAACCGGTGATCATTGGACATGGGATTTCTCATGCGATTGCATTCAAAAATATGATCCGCATTTCTCAAAAAATGATTGAGACAAAACTGATGGAAAAAATGAAAGCAGTTTTTACGGAGAAGACCAACAGTTAATAGCGAATATTCAGAAAATTTTTTGTCAGATCATTTTCATTTTGAAAGTTAAAACGAAGCTGCACTTATATACAATTTCTTCTTTATTACAATACAATCAATCATCGGGGGCCTCCACCAAAGCAGACGCCCAGTTTAATTCCGATGTAGCCAAACTTTGTTTTTGTCTTCACGATGTTACCGGAATTGTCATAAGTATCAACATCTGCTTCCGGAATAATATTGTATTCTACACCAAAACGAAGATGCTTTACCTCTCCCCCTGCCCTTATAATTCCACCCATTTTAGTCACAGAAGCTTCATCACTAAAATTGTTGTAATCAGCTATTAATCCAACCACCCCAACACCTGCACCTACAAAGGGCCGAAAAGAATAGTTGTTTGAAAAGTAATAATCTGCTGTGGCAATATATGATGCCACTCCTTTCCCATTTTCTATTGTTACACCGCCATATTGATTGGTACTTGAAAACCTTCCCATAACAGCGCCTTCCGTCCGGAGCCCAACAGATAATTGATCCGTCAGGGCAAACTTTGGTTCCAGAGCAAATAAAAACCCTTTATTGTTACCGGATGATAACGGGGCAGCATAGCCCAAACTTACATCTCCCTTAAATCGCTTGAAAATCCTTTCGCCGTCCTGGGCAGCAGCAGTTAACATAGCCATGGCAGTAAAGGCCATGCAAAGGGTTATTTTTTTCATGTACGGTCTGGTTTTGTTTTAAAAGGATTACAATAGTACAAAATTAAAACCGGACTTTACAAAAAAATAAACCCTTTACTTTGTAAAAAACCAGCTCCAGCTAAATTAAAATACGTAAGCCGGCCTTACACCAATAACCCCGATTGTGCCTAATCCTGAGCCTCCAGAATAACCATCGTATTTTAATGTTGCATCAATAGATTTATCAGATTTTGTTTTAAACTCGTAACCGATCAAAGGTGAATAGGCAAAGGCTGTAGTTTTGTAATAACTGCTTAAAAAAACAAGCCCTGTCTGCAGGCCCGCATACACACCGCCTGCTAAAAAATACTTTCCACCAACTCTTAATGGAATAATGGTTTGGGCCTAATTTCTTGTATTGGCAACTGCACCTGATTTGCCACGAAAAATCATCACACCAAACGTCGCTGTTGCTTTAAATTTTTCCTGTACATAATATTCAGCTTGAACCGTAGCTCCGGTACCAACCGAATGGGTATTCTAGAAGCTACCGGATGCAAATCCCAATTCTGGTGCAAGGTTGAAGGAAAGCTTGTTTTCATTTTGCGCATTTGCGGTCGAAATTGTAACAATGATGATTACAAATACGGATAAGATTTTTTTTTCATTACAGATTGTTTTGCGGCAAATGTACACTGGAGATGTTTTTTGCCAAGGAATAAAATCGTAAAAAGTTGATTTATGAATTGTTTACAATTTAAATTCATTTATAGCGCATGCTGTGCTTCTCCATTTAAATGGAGTAATCGTTAAACAAAAACAGCTTTATAACAATCTTAATCCTTTTCTTTCCTCCTCCCATTTGATTTACAAATATTGCAATGCTTTTATTTTATAGCCGCACGGGAAAGTGTACCTGGCTTTAACTACTGCTACAAATTTTCAAACATATCTTTTGTCATCTGCTCCAGCCCGTAATCTTCCTTCCAGCCCCAGTCTCTTCTTGCTACACTGTCATCAATACTTTGCGGCCAGCTATTGGCGATTTTTTGGCGATAATCCGGGTTGTACGTTATAGTAAATTCCGGTATGTGCTTTTTTATTTCTGCTGCTATTTCTTTGGGTGAAAAACTCATTCCGGAAATATTGTAAGAAGTGCGGATCTTAATTTTTTCTTCCGGCGCCTCCATCAGTTCAATGGTAGCCTTTATAGCATCAGGCATATACATCATGGGCAGGTAAGTATCTTTCTCTAAAAAACATTCGTATTGCTTTTCTTCCAGCGCTTCATGAAAAATCTCTACGGCATAATCTGTAGTACCACCACCGGGCGCACTTTTGTAGCTAATCAATCCGGGATAACGGATACTTCTTACATCCAGCCCCCACCGCTGGTGATAATAATTGCACCAGAATTCGCCGGCATACTTACTGATGCCATACACCGTGATCGGCTCAATAATAGTTTGCTGCGGGCAGTTTTGCTTGGGTGAAGTTGGTCCGAAAACCGCAACGGAACTGGGCCAGTAAACCTTGTGAATTTTTTCCTCCTTTGCAATATCCAGTACATTCAGCAAACTTTGCATATTTAAACTCCAGGCAAGGTTGGGATTTTTTTCACCCGTGGCCGAAAGGATTGCCGCCAGTAAATAGATTTGAGTTATATTTTGCCTGATCACCTGCACATGCAACATTTCTTTGTTCATTACATCCATGCTTACGTAAGGGCCGGTACCTTTCAGCAGTTCATTTTCTTCCCTTAGATCGGATGCTACCACATTGGCATTTCCATATATATTCCTGAGGGCGAGGGTAAGCTCCACTCCTATTTGCCCGGATGCGCCAATTACCAAAATTTTTTCTCTTATCATGCTGTTGAAATTATTGGTGCAAGATAAAAACTCCACCACTAATTCGGCTTAAAAAAGGCATACTCTTTTTTGAGGTGATAAATTATTATTAAATGCGCCGGTCAAAATATTCATTTATTGTATTAATCGCTTTGCCTTCATTATTTCACCTTTTACTCAATTTAACCTGCCAGATACGCAAGGTGTATTTGAAAGAGAAATGTTGAAGGTTATTTTTAATGGAAGCATTTCATTTAAGCAATTATTACCAACCAAAACATCACAAAAATCTATTTAAATGAAAAATTATTTTTTCCTTTCTCTGCTTTTAATGAGTTACCAGGCTAACTTTTCGCAAAATGTAGGCATAGGTATTAATAATCCTTTGGCCCAATTGCATATCAAAAAAGACCTTGAAGCACTTCGGATAGAAGGCTCATCTGCTTACATCAGTTTTTTCAATAACGCCGGTACAGTACCCAAAGTATTTATGCAAAATACAGGTGACAATTTATTTTTAGGTACATCTACAGGCAATATCAATGGAGCAGTAAAATTTTACCTTAATAGCGCTGCAAAAATGACCGTGCTACCTTCCGGCCAGGTGGGCATAGGAACGGAAACACCGGGAGCTCCATTACATATTTTAAGTAACAATGAGGCGTTGCGTTTAGAAGGCAATGCCCCCTATATTTCTTTTATCGAAACGGGCGGCGCTTTGGAGTCATATATCTGGCGTACAAATGATTTACTTAATATTGTTAATCTCAACAGTAAGATAACATTGAAAAGTAACGGGTTTACAGGCATTAATACCAACAATCCCGGAGCTCCTTTGCATATTAAAAGTAACCTGGAAGCCTTGCGAATTGAAGGAGCAGCGCCTTACATTGATTTTTATAATACTTCCGGAAATGTTCCCAAGGGATTTATACAAAATACCAATGATAATTTATATTTAGGTACTTCCACCGGTAATGGAAACGGAGTGGTTCAAATATACCTTAACGATGTACCAAGAATGACTGTAACTCCATCTGGCAGGGTGGGAATTAACACAAATTCACCAAGGGCACCTTTGGATGTTGCCGGTAATGTCCTTTTCCCTAATTCATACTACGCCTGGCATAATCGGAGTTCTTCAAATAACGGTATTGGAAACTGCAACCCCTGTACCCCAACAGTTTCAATAATTGCTGACAATGCGGTATTTGCTGCTGAATTCGATGCTTATTCGGATGCCCGTATAAAAAACGTGATTGGTATCAGCAATGCTGCCAACGACCTTGCAGTGGTTAATGAACTTCACATCAGGGATTATACTATGAAGGATAAAGTAAAATATGGTGACCGGACTTTTAAAAAAGTAATTGCCCAGGAAGTAGAAAAAGTATATCCACAGGTAGTATCCAAACATACAGGTTTTATCCCCAATGTGTACCAGGCAACAACCCAGGTTGAAAAAATAGCGGCGGGTTACCTGCTTACTTTTATCAATAAACATACGATCAGCAGTAACGCAAAAAAATTGAGAATACTTTTATCAGAAACGGAAACAATGCAAGTGGCTGATATTATTTCAATCCCTTCAACTACACAGGTAATTATTAATGATACCGATATAAAACCGGATAAGATTTTTGTTTATGGTGAAGAAGTGGATGATTTTAGAACGGTAGATTATGAGGGGCTTACCACACTTAATATTTCAGCAACGCAGGAATTAACCAGGCTGGTAAGGAAGCAGGAAGAAATCAACAGGCGACAAAATAAAAAGATAGCAGCATTGGAAGCAACGATTGAATTATTAAAAGCAAGGCAAGTGTTGAAATCAATTAAAGACTGACTGAATTTAAATGTATAATTAATAAAAAGATGAAAAAATTCCTGTTAACAGTACTCATTTAATTTTCTTTTTCTACACATTGTTATAAGCAGAATAGCATCGGTGTCTCAACTTCTAAAGGCATTGGTGTATTCACAATTCTATTTTGCACCAGATAGCCCGGCTGGAAAAAAGAGTATCCGCATTGGAATCAAAACGGGCAACCGGATCGGTGAGCTTGCAATGATGGTATGCCGGCTTATTGGTGCTTATCCGTCAACAGGTGGAAAGGAAATTTTACCTTCATTTTAACTCCCACAATATGAAAAGAGACGATATTATTACGCTGCTTACCACGCTCCTCGGACCCCTGAAAATAATGCCCCAGGACAACCATTCCCATTTTGAAAAATTCGGGGATGTATTAAAGCAATCGCTTACACAAGCTTCGCTCGAGTTCAGGAGAACGGGTGTGCAATTTCCCGATTTCCAATTGGGCATGTTACCGGAGGATATCACGGAAGAGCTGGAAAAGATGACAGATGAAATCATAACCGCACAGACCAACCGAAAACCAAATGATCCTGTGTTCTGGTTGCGCCAACGGAATGTATCCCTAACAACAGGTATAGAAGAAAGCGTTGAAAACTTCCTCGAACCTGAATTTTCCTTTGGGCCCTTCATTAACCCACAATCAAAAACAACCTGGTTCGATTTCTTCCTGGTCCCCAAACAGTTAAGATTTAAGGTATTCGAAGACGGCCTTTCTGACTTTATGATCATTACACTTCCACCGGGTCAGCCGTTGCCGTCTGTTGGAACGTATACCACGCTTGATTTTGCTGATTGCACCATCTGGATATCTGTAAAGACAATTGCCCCCGGAGTTGATAATAAATATGTGGGCATCAGGGCAAAAAATTGTGCGATTAAATTTCCCGGAATTGCCACGGTACAGGCACCGGGATTTTTAATTAATTTTTCCCCGGGTTTCCTGATGAGCTTTCAGCCTGTTGACAGTTTCGCCAATGGCGTTGTCGGCAATGCCTCACCAAAAGCCATCTATCCCGATCAAATTGAGATTTCATTCAAGGTAAAAAAATGGACCCTGCAATCCTTTACCAAATCTGTGATCAGCCTGAACGGCGATCCTATTGGATTGGGAGAGGGAGCAAAAATCAACCCCGTTTTTCTGGAACAGGAAATGCTGATCCATTTGCCATTACCGGCAGAGAAAGATTCATGGGAAATTTTGCAGAACAATACCGAAAGGTTCCGCCTTGCCGGCAAAGCTGTTATAACTGATACCGGATGGTTCCTGCCGGTAACCAGTACGGTAAATGCAGTGGGCATTGGCGGGCTGGGAATGACTACTTCTTCCGGTTACCTCGGATTCAGGGGAACAGATGGATTAGCACTGGATTGGCCCGGACTGGAAAATGGAAAATTGAACATCAGCAAATTCCTGTTGCTGGCCAGGCCGGGAAGAATGAACCTGAAATATACCTATACTGCACCGCCCCGTTCGAAGCAACAATTAACAACCTGGCAAACCCGTTCCGATACAAGTGACCGTAGTATGGCCAGGCTTAAACCCCTGCCTTCCGGAACGGGCAATTGTATTGCCGACAACCAGCAACTGGAGGCACTTGTGCAACCCGTAAAAATAGGCGCAAGGGTGGACCGGCCCTTAAACAGCAACCAGCAGCGCTTCGACATAACTGATCGCCAGGGTTTGTTGGTATTTTTACAAATTGAAGCGAATACAACGGTCTTCGTTATTGGCAATCGTATTCCGGCTATACCAGGTATGCCTAAAAAAAGAAGAATACCCCAAAGTCTCTGCCTTCGAAATGCATTGCTGACTACTGATAATCCCATCAGCATTTTCATAGAAGGGACTTTGGTAAACAACGTTATCCCAAAAGGTTTTTTCCATTTGATATTCCCCGTTTACCGGTTGATCAATACATTGCCTGATCCTTATATCAGTAACCAGGACGAAATTTTTGATGGCAATTTTGAACGTTTTAATGAGTTGTGGCGAAATGGGGAAGATACATTGCCCGACCAGTTCCTGTTTACCGTAACCTCCGTGGTACAATGGAACGATGAGGCAACCAACCTGCAATTCACGATCAATAAAGCGCCCCTGTTTAACCGACCAAATAATAGTGAAGTATTAGATAAGCTAAGAGGGAGCACGCCTCCCTGCAGCCCTTTCGATGACCGGGGCTTTCACAATGAAGAGATTGAAAAACTACGGGTACTTGATTTTGAAAATGTAATAGGCGCTTTTGGGTTTCTTCAGGGTCTGCCGGGCGATCGTTCGCTGGTGGATGTGTCTGGCAGTGCGAATTTCTGGGGGGTATCATTTTCGTCCAGGGTTTTTGATGCCAGCAAACACCTCGCAGAAAGTGTGGGTTTCCCGGCTTCATTCCCTTTCAGGATAAAAGGTATGGACCTGGTGAGTTCGGGAAGAATGAGCAGGTTATTTACCCTTCCGCACATTCAATGGGAACCGGTGATGAAGGTGGAAAATCCGCAGGCGGAGGAGGACATCATTCCTTCCATCATCAATTTTGCCGACAATGGATCCCCTACCCGGATAGCCAGTTCTATGAAAAATGAAGTAGTGCTGGCTCCCCGTAATTTGTACGATTTTATAATTACTGGTTTCAACAACCCGGAAAAGCCCCGCGGAATGGCCGCACATTTTACTTTGCCATTTGGCATCTGTGCCTTTGCCTATTTCAATCCTACAATAACTGCTGGTTTACCCAGTGCTAAAGCTAGTTTTAATGAGCCAGTATTTTCAGGTAAAAAAACGGGTAACCTTATCGGTGGAATGCAATTACATTTGGAAGCCGTGTCGCCGCCGGAAGTTGCACAGAATGATAAAGACAATCACCAAACCTATTTTATAGGGTCTGTGACGCAATTCTCCACCGGGAAAAATAATCAAATAAATATCCTTGGTGATATCATATCGGGCCAGTTTAAAAATGAATTTACAATTGGAGGTACAGTGAAAGTGCCCCTGGAGCGAATCGATTTTTCAGGCTATGGTGCAAGTATATTCAGCAAATGGTTACATGAAAGTGCAAACTATGGACAGGTAAGCCAGGTAACATTTGAGGTAATGCTAGGCCGTACAGCTCATGAAGTGGTGCAGATAAAAAGCATTTTGTTCCCCTGGGGTGTACCGGTGGTAAGATCGATCGTGATACAACGTAAAAATACAGGTATCGTTACACGTTATGATTCAGGATGGGTAGCAGTTGGACCGGGAGAATTTAATTTCCTTTCCCATGCAAAATTGAATCCGCGGGATTCGGAGTTTAATCCTTACAATTTTCATCCCGGACTGGTAAAAGGCATTTATGACGTACGGGAGATCAGGGATATGCCACCGGCAATGGACATTACCCGAAAGAATGATTTAAATCAAACCATCCGGTTCTCCGGCGTTTACTTTAACGGAGATGTTGAAATCGAAAATATCACTAAAGGCGCAGTAAGCAAAACAGATGAAATTTATTCGAGGGTACATTCAATTGGACAGTTTGGCTATGTAATGCTGGCTGACCCTGGACTGGTAACTAAAACCACAACGCTGGCAAATTTATTTCCGCCGAAATTCTTTAAGGACTTACTGAATGATTCAAAAATAGGTGGCAGCCTGGGTGGTCCGCTCAATGCTGCTATGAATATTGCTGTAACCGGACAGCGGGCACAACTTACCCGAGTTGCCATTTCTCCAAACAATGAGGCCAATATAAGCTTTGTAGTGTCTGTATGGGGAACCATTGAACTTCCTAAAGAAGGCTCCTGGACGGTAGTAAAATGCCTTTCTTCAAAAGATATCGTTCCGCTAAATACTGCGGAAGCCGTTCCCATTATCAGGAATGGGCTATTGTCTTTTAACAGGGTGGGTACCGTAGTAACAAGGAGTGTTAATTTCCGGCAATCCAACCATTGCATCGGCGATCCGGCAGAGATTGATAAATATGCACCCGGCCTGGCCATCCCGAAAACGCAATACAGTTTCCTGCAAACTACCGGCACACAGAAATTGTTGTTCAGACGGCCATCTTTCGTAATCGGCAAACCAACAATCGTTACAGATATTCCAGACCTGGCAGATGCTTTCAGGCTACTCAATTGCAACACAATCTTTCCAAATTTATCCAAAACACTTTCGTTACCCGATGGTGTAAAAGAACTGGTGATTACGGGCGATGGAAAAGGACTACAATTTGACGAGGCTTTATTTAGTGGCCCGGGTAGCCTACATGATTTTGTTCCGCGACAACTGCTTCAGCCTGATCCGGGTGCTAAGGAGTATGAATTAATCAAGGCAGCTGGTTTCCAGGTTTTGATCAGTTACAACTCCAAAGAAAATGCAGCTTCTTCTTTCCAGGTAGACCTTAGCAGTGAAGCCCTTGATGATGCGGCAGCCGGGGCAAGAAAAAAATGGCAGACGGTGAATAAAGACGTTGCGATAGTAGTAAACCTGGGCTCCCTGCAACCACTGCTAACTTTAAGGGGCCAGTTTCGATCAGAAGCGGGAAAAGACCCCGAATTTGAAAACCCGGAATGTGAATTGGGCGGTGCCCTGCAAACGGTTAAAGATATCCTGCAGGTACTGGCGTTATTGACGGGCAAGGGTGAAGAGGTTGCCGATAGCCTGAAAGTAGTGATGGGAAACAGCCCGGACAGTTGGAACTACAAAATGAGCATCGAGCAGCGCATCCCGGTTATCCAGTTCCCGGACACTGCTCAAATTACCCTGGCAACACCTCCGCCATTGATCATGGAAGCAAGTCTTTTGCTGGGTGTATTTTTTAATCTCTCACTCAGTCCAGATCCAAAAAATTTGATCAAACCCGGCGCCGGGGCAGTATTCGGTTTTGAAGGCATGATACAGATACAACTGATCACCATCGGAATCGCTGCTGCATACGGGGTGGGCATTACAAAAGTAAAAGCCTATGTTGATCTTACAGATCCAAAGCCCCAGTTCGAATTCACGTTTGGATTTGGCGCCACGGTTATCGTAAGTCTTCCGGTGGTAGGCCTGGTATCTGTCACCCGTTCATTTAGCCTCACCGGAAATATTGATTCAGGTACCTTCCTCGCAGTGGCCGGGCAAATGTTAAGAGGGGTATTATCACTCGCCGGCGGATTGCTGATAGTGGCCATCCAGATTGAAGGAAAGGCGGGTGTGAAAAGAAAAAATGTGGCAGATGCAAATGATCAAAGTACGATCGCCTTATTTGAGATGATATTTTCACTAGATGTAAGCCTGGCATTTGTAATCAGCTATGATTTTACCAAATCATACACAGAAGAAATCACTTTAAGTTAATCATAAGTCTACAATTATGAATACGCTAACAACAAAAATTTTCCTGTTTACACTTCCCCAGGAAATTGTTATCAATGAGCTTGAGCAAAAACTCATTTGCAATATTGTGGCAATGCCCAGGTATAGCCCGTTATTGCCGTTGGCGGAGCAGATCGGGGTGGATGGTATCCTTACAGATTTTACTCCCTTCGCTGACGCTGATATTCAGTTCGATGCTTTTTTGGTAAAAGGAAATGAATTAGTCCCTACGCTCACAGCACACGATGATCGTTATTTTATTGCAACAACACAACCCAATAACAATAACCCTGGTCGGCGGGACCTGTTTGAACAGGTGGGTGCATTCTTTCAGATTGATGAAAAATATGGGAGAAAAATTACCCCGGCACGCATCAAAAAATACCTGCCGGAAGCATATAGAAATGCATTTGGATTTGCGGGAACAAGGCAGGGAGCGGTTACAGACGACAGCTATTTTTGCGCTTTAAAGGGAGACAGTTTTGCCCCGCATCCACCCGCAGCAGATCGGGATACGGTTAATTGGTCGCAGGTGATGGCGTTTTGTCTTCACCAACCGGCATTGGCAAAACAACTGGGACTGCTGTACCAAACAATTGAAATGAATTTACCGGATGCCGGTTACTATGCAGAAGGCGGCTGGGTATATGTTGATATGAAGGAAGGAAGCAGTTATCCCGACTTACCCGTGGAGCATATTCAACGCTATGCAGCCTGGATTCCACCGGTTACGGAGAGCCGCAAACTGTTCAGCCCGGTTCTTTTCCCGGTAGAAGAATTGGCAGCAGCAGAAACCTTCGACGATATTTTCGACGAGGTATTAAGGTACAATGACGGGTATGCAAAAATTGTACATGCAAGCCAGCCGGTGAGTACCGATCACCTTTCAGAAAAACCGGATGGCACGGCACCTGTTACAGATATGGGGATACGCCTGGCATGGGATGATGAACAGGTGCTGGAATGGTATAACCGGGGATTTCAGTCGCAGGGAAAAATTGATGAACTCAATGGCCCCAGCGATACCCCAATGGTAGTAAGCAGGTACCGGATTGACGTAGCAATAGTTGCGTCTGAAGATGTTTTTTTGGATACAGACGAACTGGAGGCAAAATTAGGCGGGCAATGGAGGTCGCAGGTATCAGTAACCGCTAATGAATTAAAAGCCGGTAATATCAACCTCGGTTCAATTGATATGGAATTAGGAGTGGAAGTGTTACCAGCGAAACATGGTGATAAAGGCGACTACTGGCTGCCCGCATTTTTTGCCAACTGGAATGGCACAAGTTTATGCCTGCCCGATCCACTGCCGGAAAAAATTAACCAGCTTGCCGACATCAAAGAAGAAATGGTAAAGCTGAAGGGAGGCAACCCGGATGATATACCAAAGGTGATGTACCGGCAACCAGCCAACGACATCGTGTCTTTACTATACGGCAATACCTATGCATTCAGGGTGCGCCTGTCCGATATATCCGGCGGCGGTCCGGGCCCGGAGACTCAATCCGTCAACCGGGGTGAGCATAAAATTGCGCTGCAAAAATTCAAAAGATGGGTTGCCCCCCAACCGCCTGCCATAACTGCCGCAAATGATTTGCAATCGGTACTGGTTGAAAGACCCAGGTTGAACTATCCCGCTATTCTTTTTACCGGGGTGGACCGGGCAACGGCTGAGGCAGAACTATTGCTCGACCGGGCGCATTTAATTGAATTAAGAAACGATCACGACAATAATCCTAACAGGAAATGGTTAAGGGAAGTCAGCTTACCTGATCCGGATGTGACCCGGGTGGAAATTGTAGTGGAGATAAAAAGTCTTGATATGGACCGGGAAAATTCTTACCACGCGATGAAAAAAATTTTACCCAAGGAACCTTTTATTTTTCTTTATAAAACCTTTCGCAATTTCCCGGAGTATGAGTTGAATCATGACCGGCCGGATGATGTGATTGACCTGGCTCTTTCTTTCCAGGATATCAGCCTGATCCATTTTTCAGCACCCGACAATGAACTCGGATTAATAGGCGAAATACACAGTGAGCGGGGGCCGTTATTGCTCCCAACGGCAAGAGATATCCGCCTTACCATCCGTTCTTTTTGCCCGGGCGAAAAGCCCGATTATTTCGGTTCAGAAGAATCAAGGAGCAGCATCCCTGTTATTCAAATGCTCCGGCAGGATCCGGTGAAACTGGAAGCTGAAATTTTATTGAAGGAGCCGAAAGATTCGCTCCTCAGTATTTTTTTTCAGCCAGATCGCATAATTAATCCGCAGTTCACACAGGAGCAAAAAATAAGTGGAAAGGGTAACCAGGCAAATACTGATTTGCTCGATCGGCTGGCAAGCATAACAGGGTTGGTTCATAAGAACGGATCGATATTAGGGGCGGATAATATTCGTACGCAAATTGGCTGCAGTTCAGTAATCAATCACTCGGTATCACCCGATCGAAGTTCAATTACTTTTTCCAGCAGGGATGATTTCTATCACAAATGGATCAATATTATCCAGCTTGATCTTAACCGTGACTGGACCTGGGATTTTTTAAAACCCGATAGCTTTAAAGTGTACAGGCAATGGCGGCGGGACGGCGATGAATTGTTTCAGCCAAAAGAAGACCTGGGAGGAATATTTCTTACAAAAGGATTAAACTGGCAGGCAATGAATGAGCCGGATCGCTCCTTTACCCGTTTGATATTTATTGACGCACTGGATCCAAAACCAATAGGGGATCAATTTCCTGAACCGATGGAGGTAAAGTATTTTATTGAACCCCAATTCAAAAAGGTTCTACAGGCGGGTGTGCCGATAGATATTGAATTTGATGCGGCAGTTACCATAAAAGAATTGAGCACCCTGTTGCCCATTACGACGGTGCCTACCCAGGTTCCAAAAATTGTTTCAGTGGGGATTGCCTTATCGCCTGATATTCCCGACGAGGCGTTGATAGCCAACAGCTATGCAGAAACGGCTATACGTAACCGCTGCTTATGGATTGAATTTGATCAACCGCTGGCTGATGACAAAGACATGTACTTTGCCCGGGTACTCGCCTATGCACCAGATCCAATGCTGGCGGCACCGGATGAACTGCTGACCGGCGCTTCTATCAGGGAAGTTAGTCCGGGTGGATTGCCCAAAGGTGACCGGTTACTTAAAGACTCAAACCCCAATTGGGAACGGGATTGGAAAAATTACTTACTGACAGAACAAACAGAACCGCCTATAAATCTTGATCCCGAAATTGTACGGGTGGTAAGGCCAGGGCAACCGTTTGATCAAAGCGGGCTGGAAGCAATGCAGGCGATGGTGCCTGCTAATGCAAATGCAGGCGACAAAGCCAGGCACTTCCTGTTACCGCTGCCACCCGGTGTTTATCCCGATTCGGAGGAATTATTTGGTTTTTTTACCTATGAGTTCAGGGTTGGTCACCAGCATCCAAAAAAGTGGTGCACTGCCCAGGGAAGGTTTGGCTCATTGTTACGTTTAACAGGTATTCAGCATCCTGCACCACCAATGCAACTCAGCACGGTGAAGGACAGGGATAAAGTGCTGGTCAGCACACGCCATGCCCAATCATTTTTCAACGGCAGGAATGTTACGCCCGTTTTGCCACGCACCGATATTTATGCCTGTCTCTATGCGCAGGCATTACAGGCCGATGGCATACATTTCCGGAATATTCTAATCGATCGGTTACTATTACTTAAACCCCGTTATACATCCAATTTGGATAATATAGCGGCCTACAATAAGCGCAAAAAAGAGCAGGAGGATACCAGCAAACCTTTTACCCCTCCTGAACCGCCTCTGTTATTGCCGGGCACACCACCTTATGCCGTTGGTTTCTGGAACCTGAAAACGATCCGGGAAATGCTGCGTTTCCTTGGCATCGGTGAAAATGCCTCCTTAAGTGTTTTATCGATTGAGCTAATGCCACCCAACGATTTTCATAACACGGAACTTAGTCCCAGGAATAGAAGGGGAATTATTCCACAGATTGCACCGCAGCAATTATCACTGGATAGGATCAGGATATTAAGAACATCCAGGTTGTGCCCGGTGAAGGATACCTGTGCAGTAGCAGAATAAAAGCAAGTACAAAAAAAGATGTTAATTATTCAGTATAGGAGCATAAATGGAAACGTGAAAAAATGGTAGCTGGCAAAAAATCAAAACTCCTGGTATGTATATGGGGAGATGTATTTCTTAAAGTTCCGGTATTTTTAAATGCAAGATGTATTGATCATAATTTTATCCCTTTGCTCCACTTGCTCTAAAAGCAATACCAGTTAGTCAATACCAGTTGATATTGGTTTACAAACAGCCTATTTTCAATAATGGAAATAATTTCCAGGTTAAAGACTATAGCAGCTTACATCACTAAACAGGTTCAGAACAAGTGGGCTTAATAAAGCCAGGTCGTGGCGGTGGATAATATCCGGCATAGTTGGGTACTAGCGTTGGCGTTAGTGACTCATTCTATATCATTGGAGCTGTCGGCAAAAACAGTGACAAAAGAAAAGTTAGATTTATAGATATTAATTAGCAAAGAAAAAGGCTATACCTACAATTAATTTTTTAAATGAATTATCACTGTAAATATTTTATCATGAAAAGTTTATTCCTTATTTCGCTGATCGTTTTAACCAGCGTGGCAGCTTATTGCCAAAGTGTGAGTATCAACGAGGATGCATCTGCTGCTGACGCAAGTGCAATGCTCGATGTAAAAAGTACCACAAAAGGCATGTTGATACCGCGAATGACTAGTGCAGAAAGAACCGGTATCCTAACCCCCGGAGAGGGCTTGCTGGTTTATGACAATGAAACGGCCAGCTTTTGGTATTTCAAGACCACAGGGTGGACGGAGCTTACAACAGGTGGAGGTTCTACCACAAATTACTGGGATACCGATGGTACGCACATTTATAACATTAATACCGGTAATGTAGGTATTGGTACAAATAGCCCAACGGCAAAACTCACCATCTTAACGCCTATCAATACAACCGGATGGACGCATATTGGTGGAGCCGATTCAATCATTGTAACCGAAGGCATTGGCGGCGTTTCTGCTTCCTTGGGGACGGTAAGCAATCATGCCTTCAGAATTCATACCAACGGAACGGGAAAACTTTCAATTTATCCGGGCGGTGAAGTGGTGGTAGGAAGTAACGCCACAGGATCGTTTGGAAAATTTACAGTACAAACGCTTAACAACAGTTATGGCATTTCCCATTTGGGCGAAGGGGGAAATGTCTTGGCAACAAGAATGGGAGGCAGTTCAGCAGGCATCGGCACTTTTTCTGGTACCCACATGCGTATTTTTTGCAAAGGCAGATCGGATATATTTATTGCAGAAGCTACCGGTAATGTTGGGATTGGTTATGAAAATTTTGGTACTTACAAATTAGCGGTCAACGGCAGTGTACGCAGCAAAGAAATAGTGGTGGAAACTGCTAACTGGCCTGATTATGTATTTGATGAAAAATATAAGCTTGCTCCTTTAAACGAAGTGGAAAAGTATATTGAACAAAACAAACACCTGCCCAATATCCCCTCTGCAAATGAAATAGAGCAAACAGGGTTGCATGTAGGCGATATACAAAAGAAGATGATCGAGAAAATAGAAGAACTTACATTATATATTATTGCCGCAAACAAAAAAATAGAAAAGCTGGAGCAGCAGATGAATGAAAAAAAATAGTTGCCTGCAATATTTAAATTGTATTAACCAAAAAATAGAATCGTGAAAAGAAAAAACATATCCACCATTTTTATTTTATTATCGCTATTTGCTGTTACTCCATTTGTAATGGCACAGGGCCCATTGCCATGCGGCAAGTATAAAATTAATAATGCCGCTGAAAATATGGCAAGGCAGTTCCTGCTGCAAAGGCCCGGCCAGCCACTGGCAGTAAATTATTTAGTGAGGGTTTATTTTCATATCGTAACCAATGATGATGGAAGCAATGCCCCCATTACACCAGACGAAATAGTTACTGAGTTTGCCACATTGCTCGGCACTTATGCATCAAATAATCTTTGCTTTTTAAATGCAGGTACAGATTATGTCAGGAATACTTTTCTCAACACACTCTTTAATGCAGATAATGATCCGGAAGGAACTTTTTTCAGCCCCTACCAGGTTCCCCAATGTATAAATGTATTTTACACTCAAAAAATAAATGGTAATAATACTGCCTGCAACCCACCTTGCGGTTACGGCGGTATTGCATTAGGGGGCATACCAGGCACCTTTTTTTTGGTGGGCAAAAGCAATATTGGTTCCGGTTCCAGTATCAGTCATGAGATGGGGCACAGCCTTGGCCTGTTGCACACATTTGAAACTGCAAGCGGGTTTGAAAAAATTGATGGTTCAAATGCGTCATTCACCGGCGATAAGGTTACTGATACCCCTGCAGACCCTTATGCTTACAATGGAACCCCTTGCTTTTTGTTTGGCTCAAATCAGTGTACGTTTATTGGCATTTGCCCCGATTCGAATAATGCTATTAATTATTCCCCACCCTATACCAACCTGATGGCTTATTGGTGGAACGGGAAAAGTGACGTAACCGGATTCTTTGTAAACTGCTACCCAAATTTAGTTACCACCAATGGACAATTTTCCAGGGCAAATAGTTTTCTTGCAAGTTATTTCCCGTTGATTGGTTGCAGTTCGGCTGCTAATGTAACACAATCGGGCATCAGCGTTACTTCAGGCTACTATATGAACTCGGCTATCAATACGTTTACCACGTCGGGTAGTGTTACATTTAGTGGTACTGCCAAAGCAACTATTGGTGGTGGCAAAGTGTTGCTGCAGAATGGTTTTCGTGCTACTCCATCTGCCAATGGAATAGT
>JBBQTL010000121.1:0-17033 GCA_038213285.1 Chitinophagales bacterium | reverse complement strand
AACTGGCAATTATTTCCTATCCGTATTTCACAAAAACATTGGATGGAACAATGATTGTTAAAAAAATTATCGTGCCCTATTACGAGTTTGCCGTTGGTACCTGTCCGCAGTTCAGCATAATTCCTAAATAACACATTTTCTGCTATTTCGATACCGGAATTGCTATCATCAAAAAAGATTTTAAACCCATCTCCAACATGTAAAGAACCGGCAACCTTAAACCGCTGTTTATATAAAATTTTATATTCGTATAACCTATATGCAATGGTTACACGCCTGGCTAAAATGCCGAGCCTTCTTTTTGCCTTAAATAAAATACTCAGCATAGGATAACCATTCCGGTAAAACCTTTTAAAATCATTCTTTTATTTTCCCTCATGTATTAACTGTAGTATAGAGCCAGCCAATATTAAGCTTTCCACCTTTTACCGGAATACTTCCAGTAACTGAAGGCCGGTATTTATTTCATTGTATTTTTCCCGTGCATGCTTTGCTATCGCCAGCCTGTTGAAAAGCTGGTAATTTTCATACAGCAATAGAATTTTTCCAGCAAGGTCAGCAGCATCCCCTGCTTTATAAAAATAACCATTTACCGCTTCCTCAATGATCTCTAAACTTCCACCTGTATTAGCTGCAATTACCGGAAGGCCACACTTTAATGCTTCTACTGTTACCCTACCAAAGGCTTCCCGGTGACTACACATCAGCAAAGCCTGGTGCTGTGACAGTACCATTGCAGGTTGCGCAACCTGCCCTGTAAAATGAATGCATTCCAAAAGCCCTTCGTTCTGTATAAATGCCAGCAGGCTTTGATGGTATGCCATATTCTCTGGCTTTCCTGTAATGCTGAGTGATATATTTACACCATTGTTGCTACAAATTTTTACCGCCTGCAATGCCTCCAGGTGATTTTTAGATGGTGCCAACTGGCCCAATAAAATCAATTTCAGTTGATCATTTTGTTTGTATGCTTCAATTTCCACTTCCGGCACCATCACCGCATTGTTTACAAAATACTGTTTGTCTTTCGGAACGAAGGCCTGGTATTTTTCAGCCACTGCTTTTGAGTTGAAAACTATTTTAGCTGATAACCTGTTCATGATAGTTGCTCCTTTGGTAAAGCTACCGGCAATGGTAAATCCATGATCCTCTTCTCCAAATTCATGCACCATCCAAACATGTTTTGTATGTGTAGCCCTTGCGGCCCTTGCAGCTACCGGTGTGGTGATGGTATTGGTAACCACATAAGCAGGTTGCAGTTTTTTTATCAAATCAGCAATTTGCCTGCTGGCAATAACATTCCGCAGGCTTCGCCGCAAACGGGCAATTAAATGCTCCTTCGGGGCATACAGGTGCCTGGCCCATGAATAATGTTTGATACAATACACCGGGATCCCCAGTTCACCCGCCCTGGTAGCCATTGCGCCGCCTTCATGCGGACAAATGAGATAGTTTTGAAATCCCTTCTGCTGTAGTATTTGAAGGTATTCGAGCAAACAGATATTGGCCCCGCTCATATTGCCCTCGTGTGCCAGCCATAGTATCTTCTTCATGATGCTTAACCGACCAATATCTGTTTAATGGCACCCAGCGTCATTCTTGTAATGCCGGTATCGCGTGGCTGGTTATTTAACTTGCTGATAATGCCGGCAATTTTTTTTGCTTTCGAAATGCCCGCTGCCTCAATAGTAGTAGATAAAAACTTTGTCCAGCCAGCCCTTGCTATCTTGTATTTACAAACCGGGTGCAGGGTCTTAAAATCGGAGTTGGCATATAGCGCTTCAATAATCAATTGTTCCTCCTGCACAAACTGGTGCAAGGCAGATACTGTTTTAGAGGCGTCATGCAGCCTGAAATTTACCAGCGTATCCGGCAGGTATTTCACCTGCGGGAAAAGAGACAAATACCGGATCATCATATCCCAATCGAATGCATACTGAAACAATTCGTTTAAACCACCACAAGCATTAAAATACTTTCTCCACATCCACGCCCCCGGTTGCACAAACTGAACTCCCTTATCCCACCGCATCAGCCCTGTTGCGGTCAACTGTTGGTTGGAGACGATATCCGATAGCCCGGTTGAAAAATTATTTACTTTGCCCGCCACCAAATCAACCGATGGATCGCTAAAGGCGGCGGCAATTTTTTGCAGGCTCCCGGGTTGCAGGTAATCATCGCTGTTGAGCCAGTTGAAAATTTCGCCGGTGCAATACGAAAGTCCTTTGTTGATGGCATTTGCCTGGCCCTGGTCCCGTTCACTCACCCAATATGTTAAGTGACGCTCATATTTTTTTATGATGGCAACCGTGTTATCAGTACTTCCTCCATCTATAATAATGTACTCCAGGTTAGGGTATTGCTGATCCAGCACACTGGTGATGGTTTGTTCGATGTATTGCCCCTGGTTAAAGGAAGGGGTAATGAGGGAAACGCTGGGGAAATTGTTCATCTTTTTAAAAGCTTCGAAATAAAACTTTTAATATAAAACAGTACTGGCAGGCGCTTGTGGTAACACCATACCCATTTAACAAAATCTTCTTCGTATTGTAAATCCACTGCCAGGTTGGGAGGATGTAACAAGGGGAAATCCAGTTGGGCAATGGGAATGTTGGCAGCGGGGTTGCCGGGGTCCGAAAGGTTAGAGGCCGAGCCATCAAACCCAATATTAGTCACCAGGTTTTTACCCGGAACAATTGAGAATTTTTTGTGCGTTAACTGGTGATAGATCCACTGATAGTCCCACCACTTAATTTCCCTTTGTGTAATGGTCAGGTTAAAACGGTAAGCCCAATAACGGTACCAGTTGATATCGAAATCAAATATATTTTGCCGGAGGTATTTGTACAAAAACCAGGTGGGCTTTTTTACCTGTCGCCAGGTATTTAAATCATAATCCACCGCCTGTTCACTCCTGCGCCATGTAGCCCAACCGGTCATATTCATAAACCGTGAAAAAGTATAGGAATAGCCATTGTTCAATTGAAAACCGAGGTTGCCTCCGTTGATGGTGAATATACTTTCGTTGTGGCGATATTTTTCCAGCAAGGCTTTGCAGTAGTAAAAAAAATCTTCTCCCGGTACACAGTCATCTTCCAGGATAATACCCTCCTCCACTTGCTCAAAAAACCATTTTAATGCAAACCGCGGGTTAAAATGCACGCCTAGGTTTTCGGGCCGGTAAAGTTTGATTACCTCGCAGGGCCATCTTAGATGTTCAAATAAATCCCTTACCTCGTTACAGTCTGCCGCATCGGCTGATAAATCCTTACGAGGCCCATCCGCCGCTACAAAAATGCGTTGTGGCTGAACGGCCTCCAATGCTTTAATTACCTGCTGCGTTTTATCCGGCCTGTTAAAAACAATCATTAATATGGGGGTATCTAATCCCATCTTACCAGTAACAACCACCTTCCACTATTTCCGCATTATTTACAATTTCACCTGCATCCGGGCGCACCCAATGTTCATTATACAACGCCCTTGTAGGTGCATGATCATCCCAACGTTTACCCTTTATGCCAAATAATATTTGTAAAGAACCACCCATGTGAATGGCAGATTTGCCGATGCTTTTAACATGCGCAGCAAGAGGAAGTCCGTATGACCCTGCCGCTATTAAGGCAATATCAAAATCCATCCGGTTAATTTTTTCCTTCATAAAATCAAATGCCTCAAACCAATCGTTGAAAGGTGTTTTATTACCAGCAATGGATTGCACGGCTTTTAACGTTTGTAATTCAAATGCAGGCAGTACCGCTTTATTTTGAAAAAGGAGCTGCCGCTTTTTATATTGCAAAACAATGGAATCCGTAAACGGATGAATCACCAATACCTTTTTACCTTCCAGTTGTGCAGTCCAGGGGGCATCAAAAAAATAAGGGTCCAGCACTTCCGGGTTGTATTTTACTACATTGGGGCAATAGGTATCAATGATGAAATTTTCGCCGGGCACAAAACCCCAAATACCCATTCCATCTGCTAATGCTATTCTACCGGCATAGAATGGGGCGAATTTCAATAATTGTTCATCTGTTGCAGGAAAGAAGCCAACCAGGTTTTGCAAATCTGTTTTTACCTGTTCATTCCAATGGGGAGTGTTCCCTCTTAAAGCTGCATCTAAATTCCCAAAAAAATGGTTACTCCTGTAACGGGTTACCTGTATCCAATTCAAAATGCAATTGGATTCCGGTGTTCCAAGGCGGCTAAGCATGGCAGGCTTACCGGATGCAATTACCTTTTTAAAATAGTCATTGCTGATACTAGCAGGCAGTACCGCTGGTTGTTGGGTTTGTTTCTTTTTTACATTCTCACTAAAATTGAAACCTGCTTTCCTGTAAAGAAACCGCAAACTTTTTATAATAAATTTCGTCACAAATATTTCTCTTTTACCAACCCTACAAGTATCCCTGTGCCATTTAATTTGATTGTCAGCAAGGTTGCTTACTTAAAAATACGATTCATTTTACTTCTCAATGAAAACCATATATACTGCCTGTAATTTTTTGTAGCGGTTATCCAGCCACGTTTTTGATCATCACTCACCCTGATGAGGTTAACAAAGTAACCATTACTTTTTAAGCGTTTATGATGGCTGTATGGTTGCCTTTCATCTCCAGGTCCTCGTGGTATAGTATCACCCAGGTATTTATTTTATTTAAAACCGATTTTGAAACATTTTCAATAATCTTAAATTCTGCCCCTTCACAATTAAATTTGATCAGATCGCAATGGGAAATCTGGTGATGTTCAAAAAAAGAATCCAATGTAATAGTGGTAACTTCCTCAAATGTTTTACTAAGCCTATTTACAATAGAATGACCCCAGTTACCGCTGTACTCATCATGGTATAATTTTACTTTACTGTTTTTATTGAACAACGCTATTTTGCAGGGTATTAATCTACCGACCAGGTTATTATCCACCACATTTTTTTCCAACACCGTATAGGTATCCTCCGCTGGCTCAAGTGCAAAGTATTTACCCTCTGGCGATTTATCTGCCATCAATAATGAGAAGGTTCCTATATGTGCCCCCACATCTATGATTATAGCATTTGCGGGTGGGGTGTAGTAGGGAATAGAAGAAAAGAAAATATCTCTGTCGAAGCTATGCTCCAATACGGCTTCATCTGCAGTGTTTTCTCGGAAGTTGACAATAAAGTTTTTATAGGGAACTTGCTTCATAGTTGAATAGACATAAATAAAAAATATGGATTAGCTTAATAAAGTAACAATCAGACGCAATGGAAATAATTATCAGAAGCGAATAAATAATTCCCAGCAACTCAACAGAAACGGTGTGGGAGCATTGCCCGCGACCACCTGGGCTTTTACTGTGCCTAATTTCTTTGAAAACTCAATCAACTCCATTATTAATTGCCACGGTTTTTTTATGACGCGTTTTATAAGAGTAAATGAATGGCTCACTATCATCTTATTGTTAACTGCAACCACTTGATAGGGATTTGTGGTAAAGACCTCATTGTATGCCTTTACCTGTCCAGCATTCACACTATACAGCAGCTTTAATACCGTCCGGAGCCTTGTTTTCCCTGGCAGTATATTGTGTACCATTTTCAGCAAAGGAGCGGAACCCGCAAAATATTCCATTCGTAAAGCGATGTATAACATTTGGGAATCTCCCCCACTTAATAAACTGTCGCCACTTCTGTCCGACATAGTTAAATTCCCCTTCTCCACTTCGTGGATGTACGCTGTTAAAATGTTTTTTTTGATAATCATGCCCGTACCATAAGGATAACAGGCATTGCCTTCAACAATATTGTTATCAAAGCAAATTTGATCGCTTACCCTTTGCTGGAAAACCGGTTTCAGGTTCTCCAGGTAGTTACCGGTCTGCCGGCCTATATAGTCTACTTCAATATTACCCGGCCCCCACACCCCTACCTGCGGAAATTGCTGAATGATTTTTTGTGCCTCCACCAGGTAATCTGCAGTTGGTTCATTGTCATCATCAAAAAAAATAATCCAGTCTGCCTTTGATGCTTTTATACCGGCTATCCTGGCATTGGTTAAGCCGGGCTGCGCTTCTTTAATAACTACTGCATTTTTCTTTGACAAAAGAAATGACTGAACACCATTATCAAGGGCAATGGCCGGGCTCGAATTATTATCCACCAGGATTACTTCATGCTCAACCTGTATATTATCAAGTTGCAGGACTGCATCCAATAAACGCTGAAAGATTTCCGGGTTGGGATTATAGGTGCAGATAATTATGGAGAAAACAATCATTTTAAACCTTCCAGGTAATTTTCATTTTCCCTGTTGCCCAGTATCCCAAACAACATTTTAATTTTAAACCAGGCCACGTACACCGGGATCAATAACCCTGCCTTTAAGGAATTAACAACAAAGGCCTTCACAGTTTTAAGAGGATACCCTTTTGCCATAAAACGGTAGGCCCATGTTTTATCATTATTATTGATGAATTTAAAATGCGCCGGGTATTGCTTTTTTATATATCCATACACTTTGATGCCTTCCAGGAAAAACAGCCCCTGCTCTGTAGCTTTACCAGACACATTTTGCGAATGCCTGCGAAAGCTGTTTAAATTTTCATTCAATATAAACAGGTTGGAATGTTCCAGTATTTTTATCCAAAATAACCAGTCGCCACACCAGCTTAATTCCTTTATTGCTGCCTGCAATGGAAGCTGCAGGAATTTTTTATTGAACAGCACGGCGCTTGCATTGTAAATACCATTGCCATTCTGCATTTGTGTTAAAATAAATTCGCTCCCGTTTATGTAGCCGGTTCCGGTCGGGGCTATACCATTTTCCAGGATGTTCCCCTGCTCATTGATCCATTGCGAACCGCATTGAAATATGCCGGTTGCGTCATCCTTTTTAAAAACAGCCACCGCTTTTTCCAAAAAGCTGGAGTCCATTGCATCATCACTTTCTGCTATCCATACCAGGTTGGCCGTACACAGCAACAGCCCTTTTTCCCATTGGCGGAATGTATTGCCGCTATTGGTTTCATTATAAACAATATGGGCAACTTTAGGGTGTTGCCGGTAGCCTTCAATTACTGCCCTGCTGTCATCAGTGGAGCAGTCATCGAGGATGATGAGCTCGAAGTTTTGAAAGCCTTGCTTCAATACTGAATCAATCCGTTGGTTCAAATACGGTGCATGGTTATAATTGGGGATGATGACAGATACCTCAGGCATGCGGCGAAGGGTTCAGCATTTTAAAAAACCTGTTGCCGATTTTTGTCTTCATTTTTAATACCAGTATCCATACAATAACCAACCTGTTTTTTGCGATGGGTAATTTATTGCGCCGGTGGATAATATTATCCAGGAAAGCTGTCACCTCCTGTAATACTACCCGATGCTCTGTGGCACCGGCGGCTGTTTTTTCCTGCCTGATCATCTCTATGGCTTTTTCATCCTGCTCATCCAGGGCAATCATTTGTTGAATTACTTCATCAAAATTGCTGTACCGGTGAACATTAACAAAAGAAGCTGCATTAAATTCCTTTTCGATCAGGGGGTTGCCCCAATATACCGGAATGCAGTTGGTAACCATTGGTTCCATTATCTTCTCGGTGGTATAACCCGGGAAACTGCTGTTTTCGAATGCCAGTACAAATTTGTAATCTTTAATAAATTCCATTTTATCTGTAACGGCGTAGCCTATATTGTTTAGATACCTGCCTCCTGAATCTACCCACTTTGTTTTTGAAAGTGCATTAAAAAAATCAATGCGTTCTGTTGCGTTGGGATTGGTAACCAGCATGCAACAAAATTTCGTTTTCCCTTTCCATATTGCGGTAGCTGTTGCTATTGATATATGTTGCAGCAGTTGTTTATAATAGCCATGCTTGTCTATATAAAGGTGGTACAATGGAAGGCGGTAGTGATTGCGGCGATGGACATAATCAAAACTGAGGGCATAATCGCACTGCAAAAAATCGGGCCGCTGGTTTTCACTTGCGTAAAAGATGCGGATGCAGGTATAATTTAGATACTCCTTGCCATAACAGGAGTAAAACAGGAAGTCCGGCCGCTCCGTTATTTCGATGCTGTATTTTTCTGATAACAGTTTGTAAAAGAAATTGGCCTGTTTGTCAAAGCCCTCCCAGAAATCGGTGAAGTTTATTTTGATAGTTGGCTTCAAAACCTCCACCGGTTGTAAACATTCATGTGTAAGATCTGATCGATAATAGCTTCAATATGAATTAGCGTATCCATCAGCTATTGATTGATTGAGTGGCTGTGTACTTTATTCTTCCAATGGCATTGTTGGTTAATATATCCCCATCAGCAATCCGGTTCTTAAAAACCTGTTGCCAGGCCGTTCTAAACCTAATAAAGAAGGATGATTTTTTAGCCAGCCAACATGTGAACTGGTATAAAAAAGTAATGCTATGATTGTACCATCCAACTTCCAGTAACCTGCCTGCCTGGAACCATTTTTTTATATAGGTTACCGGCTTATTTTTTTCCAGGAGGTATCTGCTCACCAGCGAATTGAGCACATGCCAAAGCACGACCCGGTGTTTTTTATCCAATTGAATATTTTCGCTTTTTAAAAATTTTAGCTGCCAGGTAAAAAAACCAACCTCTTTATCCAACATGGTATCATCTTTTACAAATGGATTACAAATGCTTACCCGGTTATCATAATGCCCCCGGTAAAAGCAATCCGGCTCAGCAGATAAAAACTTTCTATAGCGGTACCCTTTTAAAACCAGGCGCAGGTGCAGATCGTAGTCCTGCCAAAAGGCCAGCTCCTCCCGAAAACCTTTTTCCGCAATCAATACGGTTCTTTTATACAAAGGCCCCGTGGTTTGCCAAAGTGCATCCATGCGCAGAAAGCGGTCCAGGTCTTCCTCCTTATTCTCCCTGTTCCAAAGCAGGTTCAGGTCATACGGCTGATCTTTAAAAACCAGCATAGGAAAAACCAAAAAATCCAGGTCGTTGTATTGCAGAAAATGGTGCACCCTCTTTTCGAGGCAAAACGGTGCAAGCAAATCATCAGAGTCCAGGTAAATAATATAGGTGCCGCTGCTTTTTTCGAGGCCGATATTCCGGCATACCGGGGCGCCTTTTAATGCGATAGTACGCCTGAACAACCTGATCCGGTTATCCGTTTGTTTTAATTGCTCCACCAGTTCAAAGCTGCCATCTGATGAACCATCATCTACCACGATGCATTCCCAGTTGATATAGCTTTGGTTTAGTACCGACGCAATGGTTTCGTTTACCAACGTTACCCGGTTATACAGCGGGATGATGATGGAGACCAGTGGATTTAAATGGTTCATTTGCTTTTAATAAGGCCCGGTACATACATAAATATCTTCCCCCTTTTGAAATCCATAGCGAAAGATTTCATTCTCCGAAAACTGGTCTGTATAGCGCTCCTGCTTTACCCGGAACCCAGCCTTCTCCAGCCTTTGCTTATAATCTCTTCCATACACCCGTACGTGGTCCGACTGTCCAAATGCCTGTTCCCTTTCCCGGGCACCAGTTATGGAAAAGTCCTCGTAGGTTGATGCCCGGTTAATATCAACCGGCACCTGTAGCAAGGCCCATCCGCCCGGCTTTAAAATCCTTAATAATTCCTGCATGGCCCGATGGTCGTCGGGTATATGCTCCAATACATGGGAGCAATAAATTACGTCGAAGCTGTGATCACCGAAATGAATATCAGTGATATCTATATCTATGGTACCTGCCGGGTAGACATCAGGATATCCCTCTCCCATTTTTGCGCATGGAATATATTCAATACCGGGGTTACCAATAAATCGATTGTACAAAACCTCTTCAGGGGCAACATGCAATACTTTTAAAATGGCCTCATTGCGCAGCAGGTTCGTTTGGTTTACCATGTAATGCCAGTGCAGGCGGTGCCTTTCGAGCGAGCCACATGCGGGGCATTGCGCATTGGGTCTTTTTACCAGCCCGAAGGGTAAAAAAGTAATGAAGCGGTTACCACAGCAAATGCATTCCACGTTGTCTCCGGCCAATGCCTCTGCCAGGTTCATCAATGGAACCTGCAACTGTGGCTTTATTATTTGCTTGATTTTTTTTAGTAAGCTCATCAATTCGCCGGTAACTGATTTATTTAACTGCCAATTCAATATGCTGTTGAATGGTGCGTAAATGTTTATCTATTTTAAAATGGGTGGCAATGCGCTCCCGTCCCCGGGTTCCCAGTTGTTGGGCAAGCCCCTTCTCCGCTAATACCTTCAGCATATTCGTTGCCATACCCTCCACATCCTGCTCTGCTGCCAATAGCCCCGTTTCGTTATGGATCACCACATCGGGTATGCCGGCATGCAGGGTGGATATTACCGGCAAGCCCGCTGACTGTGCTTCCAGTATTGCAACCGGCGTGCCTTCCATATCACCGTTTTCGGCTGTGATACTATGCTGCACAAATGCTATTCCACCGCTTAAATAACTAACCCATTGCTGTGGACTGATGGCACCCGGCAACAAAACACGATGCCCGATTTTTAAATAGGCCACCAGGTTAGTACAGGTATTCCAAAGTGGCCCGTCACCAGCCATGGTCAATGTTGCATCCGGGTATTGTTGCAACACCCTATTAAAAGCAAGGATAGTAAAATAAGGGGCTTTTTTATCTACAAACCTCCCGATAGCCAAAAAATGTTGCGATGTGTAAGCAGGCTGAATGTCAAAAAAACGATCATCCGGTCCATACGGATTGTACACAATCTTTTGAATGGGGCAACCTGCTTCCACCAGCTTTGCCGTCATGGAATGGGATACGGAAAATATAAAATTTGCATAAGAAAACATATCCTGGTATTGCTGCCCGTATTGCTTTAAAATATTTTTTACCGATGCATCCCAGCCATGAAAATGGACCAGCAGGGGGAGCGACAATTCCTTACAGACATTTAACACAGCGGTGCCCGTTACCCCATATTCGGCCAGTACAACCGATACCTTATTTTTTTTCAGGGAACTGATCAATGCCAGTTCGCCATCCGTAATGCTGCTTTTTTTGTGGTGAAAGAAACTCAGCTTTCTTCTTTGTAAAGTATTAACCCATTTGTTTTGATCAAGGGATTTCCCATCGAGGTAGCAAGGCAAAAAATCGCCGTAATAATATTTTACATCGAAAGGTAAATTACGGTGCGCCTGTATAAATGTTTCGGAATATGCATTTTCACTATGAGAGAATATAGCAATAGTAATCATTAATTTTTTTGCTCCAGTTTATTGGTTAAATAGGCCCATAATAATCTTAGCCTACTGACTCTGGATTCTTTGCATAATTGAAAAAGTGCAAAAGAAAAAGGCTGACCGGCAAAAAGTTTAATCCACTTTTCTATGAGCATGGTGTTTTTTTCTTTTAAGGTCTGCATCTCTATTTCAAATTTCCCCGAATTAAAAATCTTTGCCTCTTCCAACAAACGCTTCCTCTGTTGCTCTTTTGAATAATGATTTCTGGTCGATTGGGGATGGATACGAAAATAGTTTAGTGGCTCTTTGACAAAAGCGATAAAAACATCTTTATAATCCGCAATTAATAGCCATCCAAACCAATCGCCACACATCCTGAAATTTAATATTTCCTTTTGCTTATCAAACACTATAACTAGATATTCCCTTTTAATCAAACAAGCACTTACGTTGGGTATTACATTTTTTTTGTATAAATAAGTAAGAAATGTCTTTCCACTGATACAAAAACTCTCTTCCCATAAAT
This sequence comes from Chitinophagales bacterium, assembly GCA_038213285.1. Taxonomy (GTDB): domain Bacteria; phylum Bacteroidota; class Bacteroidia; order Chitinophagales; family Chitinophagaceae; genus Ferruginibacter. The sequence continues at coordinate 5,310 of JBBQTL010000121.1, read as the reverse complement.
TCTCCTCAAAATCCTCCGTCCAATATAAACGGCTATCTAGCTTATTTCCCTGTTCATCCATATCATAACTCTGCGAATACACCATTGCGATTGACGGGTTACTTACAAAAATCGTCACCAATCTTTCTAAGAATTCAGGAACAGCTAGGTCATCGCTTTCTGCGATCCAGGTATACCTACCTTTCGCCAATTTGATGCCCCTTTGCCACTGCCTGAAAACTGATCCACTGTTAACTTCATTATACACTATATGGCTAACCATGGGATGCCCACAATAGGAGTCAATTATTTCTTTACTATTATCCGAACTGCAATCATCCAATATAATTAATTCAAAATCTTTAAATGTCTGATTTAAGATACTGTCAATTCTCTGTTGAAGAAAAGCTTCATGATTATAATTGGGTAAAATAACGGATACCTCAGGCATTTTTTAATATAACATCTTTAATTGCTTCGAGGTATTGAAGTCCCCATTTTTCACAAGGTTCTAGGTGGTTACCTTCGGCCCATTCGTTCCAGGCATTTATAAATATAAAATTTTCCTCGGATGAAGCCGGACGGTAGTTTTGTTCCAGAAAAGAAATCCATTCTTTAAATTTAGCGGGGTTAGCATTGTGTAAAATAAAAGCGTTTTTATTTTTCCTGGCTGTATTATCCCAGGAGGGAACTGCACCCGGAAACACCACGTAGTCATTCGCAAACCGGTAATTTTTTAATAGGTGATTTACATATTCATTGTAATCAATTTTGGTTCTTATCCGTTCGTAGATTTCATTTTTTAATTGCTGAAGCTCTTTTTGATTACCCGATTTTTCATAGTACCATTTTTTGCTCCGGTAACCCAGGTTGATCCTCCCTTCTTTTAATACTTCACTATACTTAAATGCTTCCATGCTGAGCGAAAATGGCTGAAAATCAATCCCAGCGTCAAAACCGTCGTCCACATAATTTTTTCCATTTTCACCAAAACTTTCAAAACGGCATAAATAAAGTTCAAGCCCATGCTTCAATGCTTCATCCCGCCAGATTTTTATAGTAGATTTGGGATCGGGTATCAGCGAAGATCTGTAAATAGCAAATACAGGCCTTCCTCCAATTTTAATATAACGTTTATCGTTAAAAAAGGGAATCAATGATTGGATATGCAGGCGGTCATCTTCTTCGCTATAATTTTGTTTCAGTAATATGTTGTCGTCAAGCCCGTCCCATGTTCTTGTCCAGTTTTCATTTGCCCAGCAAAGCATAAAGGGAAAATCTGGCTTTCTTGTTTCAAAAACTTCCTGGAAGGGCCGCTCTAAAATTCGTCTACTTGAAAACCAATAGTGATAATAACAAAACCCATAAATACCATGCATTTTTGCCATGGTTGCCTGTGCCTGCCTTACTTCTTCCAACCGTAGATCATAGAACCCAAGGTCTGCAGGTAAGTGCGGTTGGTAATGGCCCTTATAGGAAGGTTTGGCCTTCACTACATTGATCCACTCAGTAAATCCTTTGCCCCACCATTCATCATTTTCGGGAATGGGGTGAAATTGTGGAAGATACAAGGCAATGGGTCTCATCTGATAAATAACTTCACGTTTAATTATATATTTACGCTTACAAAAACTTCAGGAAATCCGCTTTGTTAAAGGCTAAAGGACCACTGCTGTATCTATAGAAGTAATTTATATTTATTTCGAGATGAAATTTCTTCGTAGAATTTGCGACGAAGTTTAGATGTGTATGTTTGGCTATAATAATTCGATATCAAATCATAGGCATTTAAACAGAGCTTTTTAAAAAGTATTTCATCATTTAATAAATTTTTTATTGCTTCTGCGTATTGAATTGCGGTATCAGCAATGATGATATTTTCCTGGTTTGTGACATTTATTCCGACGGCTCCAATCGAAGTTGATACTACTGGTACGTAGTTTCCCATTGCGTATAAAATTTTTGTACGAATACCTCCTCCTCCTATTCTCACGGGAACAATCATTATACTGTTTTTTAAAATAGAAAGATAATCCTGCACAAATCCAGAAAATGCAAGGTTACTATATTTATTGGTCAAGAAATTTTTTGTGCTTTCAGACCATTTTCCAGTAACAACTAATTTAATTGCATTAGATGCTGTAACTATACAATGAATTTCTTCCAAATACCATAATAAAGCATCATGGTTCGGAAAATGCTCCTCATGCCCCGAAAAAATTAAGTGAGTGGGAGGTTTATAGTAGAAATCTGCTTCTTGAATATCCCTATCCAAAACACCGAAAGGTGACTTATAAACACTTAGGGACGGAAATTTTTTGGTGAGATGAGCCTTATCAGCGTCATTTAGTGCGAATATTGCATCGAACCTTGACATAAATGCATCTTCTATTGTTTCAGAGTAACTTGAGAGGTACTCACTTAAAAACGGATCAATAGTTTTCGTTAATGAGTAATCTTTTATTACACTAAACCTTGATTCTATTTGTTCAAAAACCAATGCAGATTCCTTTGGTAAAACATTCACAAGGTTTAAATTCCGACTCAATTCAACCTGGATAATATCATATTTTGATAAGGATAAAACTTCCTTAAGCTTTTGAATATAAATTGCAGGGTAAGGATTTGTAGGACTATTAAAATAACGGTTAAAGAATAATTCATTTTCATCGGGTTTGTTTTCTATTTCCTTTGCGACTTCATTAATTGTACGTACCGATATTTTTTCAGCATATGATTGCAATTTCCTGATTACTCTATTCAAAATTCGTAAGGAAAGAGTCATCTTTCTTTGCGGGGGGCCGATAATTTCTTCTCTACTGAAAAATTCAATATACTCTATTCTTACATCTGGCCACTCAATTTTCAGTTTATCTATAAACAAACTATTTGTTACGTTAAAAGATGGTATGAATAGTGTGAAATCATGACAGCTTCTTAAATAATCGATAAATCCAAAAATGCAGATTTTACCTCCATCATCGGGTGGAAATGGTACATTTACAGATAAGATGAGAATACTTAATCTTCGACCATTTATATCATTATAAACCTGCAAAATGAAATATTTTATACCTGTATGAAATGGTTAAATAATTAATTTAGCCGATTTAAAAGCTCATTTTTTTGAAATACAAATACCTATTTGTTTAATTGAAGATTCAAATACATGATACAAAATTGCGCTTACTGTCAATGAAATCGCAAAACAGTTGATACAAATAATATAACTGTTTGATTATTACTTAAACTAACATTAAACTTTCCAATGAGCAAATATCCGGAAATTGCTATGCAAAATTGATGTACAATATAAACTCCATAAGAATAAGCTGAAAGACTCTTTATTAATTTTTCAGAAAAAAAATTATTTATTCGCATTATAATTTCATGTTGTGAAATACATGCCAATAACATTATAATTATAACTAATAAAATTATCGCCATAGTTTTATGGGGAAAGCAAAATAAACTAAGAGAAATAATAATAAATAGCGCCTTTTAACTAGAAGAAGTTTGAAATAAAAGCGCATTAGCGCCAACTATCCCAATTGAAAACATAAATATTCTTGTAACTATTATTGAAGGAAATACAAAATTGACTAAGCCGCTACTACCATGTTAACCTATAAGTTTTGACGCAGTAAAATTTACACAAAAAGCTAAATATATATATAAGTAATTATTTTTCAGGAAGCCTAATATTAAAAAAGGAGCCAGTATATAAAACTGTATCTCAAGACTCAAACTCCAAGCCGGACCAGATATTGCGCTACCTTCTCCATGAAAAATTCCATGGATAAATAGATTTTTTATAAAATTAATTACATTAACAGATACAATATAACGCGAAACTATATTCTGAGCGTGAAAAAAATGTTCCGTAACTATGATGTTTTGCGAATAAAACTCCCGCAAAAAATAGTAAAATATTAAGCCAAGATAAAATAGAGGGGCGATTCAAAAATATCTTCTTACATAAAATCTAAATATATCAGATTTTGAAAAGTGAGTTTTCTCCGAAAATGCTTTTATAATTATCATTCCCAACAAAAACCCGGAAATGAATATGAAAATTTCAACAGCTTGATTGCCCTCGCTTATAAAATTTCTTTGTCTATTCGTTATATAAGATATATGTGCAATTACAACCCAAAAAGATGCGAAAATTCTAAAAAAATCTAAGATAGAAGAATTGATGGATATTGTACTTTTAATTTTCATTTATCACTTTGTTATGCTATAATTGTTGGAATTGGCCTATATCCTCCAGTGTTCCCTTCAAGAAAATGATTTGCGGTTCTATCTCCAGGTTCAATCTGGAGATATTCTTGCATTTTTACAAAGTCCAATAAACTTTCTGTTCCTTTACCTCGTCTCAGTCCAATATCAAATGTATATATTCCGGGTGCCAAGCGAAAATCTTCCACTACCATAGATATTATTTGTATGCCAGAACTAAGGTTTATTTCTATGTTATTCACTAAATCGGTATCACTATCAATAGTTAATATTCTTACTTCCTCATTAGTATTAAATCCAATGCCAATACACACATCTTCGATAGATTTTAATATTTTTAAATAAAAAGAAATCTTTAACGGATAACCAAAAATTATAGGAGTATTGTCATTGAACACAATTTTTTCAATCTTAGCAGTAGTACCAAGATTTCTAGTTCTAGGTAAGTGTATAAGATTAAATGTATATAAAACGTTTTTAAAATTGTCTTTGAAATAATAATTAATAACATCATTAGTTTGCCCTATAATTTGTGTGTTTCCCTTCTCTAATAGTAAGGATCTGTCGCAAAGTCCCTTAATTGCTCCTAGATTGTGACTTACAAATAAAACAGTTCTCCCTTCCTTGGTACTTACATCCTTCATCTTTCCCAAACACTTCTTCTGAAATTCAGCATCTCCCACAGCCAGCACTTCATCCACTATTAATATTTCACTTTCCAAATGAGCTGCTACTCCAAATGCCAGCCTTACATACATACCGGAGGAGTATCTTTTAACCGGTGTATCAATGTATCGCTCCACTCCGGAGAAATCTACTATTTCGTCAAACTTTTTCTTGATCTCGGCCCTCGTCATGCCCAGTATGGCACCATTTAAAAAAACATTTTCCCTTCCGCTCAACTCGGGGTGAAAGCCGGTGCCTACTTCAAGCAAACTGGCCACCCTGCCTCTTATTTTTACAGTCCCCGTAGTGGGTGCGGTAGTGCGGCTGAGAATTTTCAGCAGGGTACTTTTGCCTGCGCCGTTGCGGCCAATGATGCCCAGTACATCGCCCTGCTCCACCTTAAAATTTATATCCTTTAATGCC
>JBBQTL010000120.1:0-17147 GCA_038213285.1 Chitinophagales bacterium | reverse complement strand
CCCTAATGGATTCCAACCCATGCCCAGGTGATTAAAAGGTGTAATGCCAGCTTTGGGATGAAATTTCAGCGTCCAGTTATTATCCATATTACTGTGGTCGTGCTCACCACTGTGGTCACCTTCGCCAACGGGAATACTATTGAGTGCTTCATCGGTGAGTGTAACAGCCAAACGCTGGGGATTACCATCTTTACCAAGTTGTATCCAGGTCCAGGCTTTACCGTGATGAACGGATGTTACGGGTCTTTTAAAAATACCGCCTTTCTCTTCATCTTTATCCTTCTTGCAGGATGTAAATAGTGTTGCCGTCATAAGGGTCAACAATAAAATTCTTTTCTTAAATGTTTGTTTTTTGATTGATTTGTTTTGATTGCGACACAAAGATGCTATTTGCCTGTCTGCGGGAAAATAACACGATGAATGAACTGATATTGTTGCAGTTTGAATTGAGGGAAAAAGATCAGGCGGGTAGCCGGATAATCTAAAAATGTTTGATAAATAGATAGCGTCAACTAAAATAAATGACCTGGCACATGCAATATCATTGGCCTTCTGTCTGTTTTTCAATTTTTATCATCGTGATATTGAAACCAATACCCAAAACTGAAATTGTACTTATGAATGAATACAGGATTTGGGCCGTGATTGGTGTCCACCAATTACCTGTCGCTGCGACAATTTAAAATGCACCCAATTATATTTATAAATGTATACAGGATTTATGAAGCGGTAACAATTAGCAACCAATGAACTATTGGCATTTAACCGTAAAATTTTTAAGACTAAACGCAATGGGCTTGTCTTAAAATCTTATCTTTCCGTATCCCGGTGCTATAAATTCAATAGCATTCAATGATTCAATATTTTTTGCCTAACCCATTTATTATTAATGCAACCCTTTCATTTTCTATCGTTCTATCTTAAACCAACCTATGGCATCAGTTAACAGCAAAACCGATTGGGTAATTGAAGCTAAAACAATAAGGAGCAAAAGATTTATTTATCAAATTGCCAATCCAACAATTCACGGGCTTTGGTTGCAGGGATTTAATATTGGCAATAGTTTGCCATTGATCATTTATAAAAAGATTTAGATCTTTCTTCACCATTAAGAGATAGGTACTTTTTAAGGAAGCTTTTTTGTTCCGTTACACGACCTGATAATTTATTCAGACTGCTAATTATTGAACTGGTGTCGTACTGAAAATTTTCAACGGTTTGCCCTACCTGTTCCAGTTTTTTCTTTGCAGAGGAAATCAACATCGGAATATCATCCAGCAGCTTACTCATTACAACATCCGGCCTTACCGGGATAAACCTGTTGTTGCGGTATTTTACATAATCGTTGAAAACAGCATTGGCTTCATTCAGATCGGCTACAGCCGAATTGTAGAGATTCATGTCTTTTTCACCATAAATACTGGCAATTTTCATCTGGCTATAAGCGAGCCAGTTTTTTTGCCGGTCATTTTCAATACCCGATTGCTTTATCCGCCGGTTTGAATTTTCTAATTGCTGAAGGCTATCCAATTGAAAAAAAGCTTTTGCAGAGTCTTTAAAATTAAAAATATGCTTGTCTTTTTTTGAAGAAAAACTTCCCCTCTTAAATTCATGATCAGTAACCGGGTATTCAAGCAACTGCCAGAGAGGATCGAATGGCATGTGTGTTTCAATAAAATCGATGGGAGCTACCAGGAAATATTTTGTATTTCCCTTATAATCAATATCCCAGGTTGGGTCACATAAAAACCATTTATCCTGCAATTGTACGGCACACCAGCTATGACCGGCCTTATTACCTGTACCCAAACTGGTATATCCGTTTACTACCTGTGCGTAAAAGCCACTTTTCATCGCTATATCCGTAAAAAGGGTGGCATAGTTTTCACATACTCCCCTCCTTCTTCTTAGAGTGGCAGAAATTTTTGCATCCGGATCCATGCTCCAGTTAATATGATACATACTATCTGTATCATAGCTTATATTGGTAATAACCCATGTATAAATCGCACGCAACTTTTCCTGGTCTGTTTTGAAATTAGATCGCATATAGCCCGCAATAGCACTGGTAGAAAAGGTTTCAGCAGAAGGAATATGCTGTACCTTATTATCAATATAAGCAAAGTCCCTGTTTTCCTGGCCGTTTACAGGCAGGTTGAGGTAAATACAGCCGCATATAATCAGCAATCCCTTCATAGCTTAAAATTATTACAATAACTGTACAATAAAAAGACAAAAATTTTCCCTGTATTTTTGTTTTTGAAATAAATTGATTTTTACGGCCTACCTCTTTAGAATAAATTTCCCTAACCCCTTATGAAAGTCTTTATTTACTTGGTAAATCACGGGCCGGATTAAAAATGAGTAATTTCTATCATTTTATACCTAGTTAAAAGTGGCTTGGCCGTCATCCAACGGAGAAGGAGAAAGCCAGGCCAGCAGGGAAACAGTTGACAATAAAAGCAGGCAGAAAAATAAAAAAAAATTTGATTCCTGCACATACTATTTTTATGTGGCCCCATAATTTTTCACAGGTTATTCAAAACGATCAATCAATTGACAGATAAATTGCTTTTGCGTTAGGATCTCTATACATTAAAAACCATTTCTCTTTTATGAAATTTATTACCATCATTTTATTATGCCTTTCACATATCAGCTTTGGTCAACAGGGCACCTTTACATTGCTAAAAGCAGACCGTGTTTTCGACGGAGAAGTGATGCATACCGGATGGTCTGTATTGATAAAGGGAAATAAAATTGAAGCAGTTGGTCTTATTGCCGATATACCTTCCAACACCAATACGATATCACTACCGGGTGCTACCCTCCTACCCGGACTAATAGAGGGTCACTCCCATTTATTTTTGCACCCTTACAATGAAACAAGCTGGGATGAACAGGTACTCAACGAAAGCAGGACAGAGCGGACAGCAAGGGCTATTAACCATGCAAGGGCTACCCTGCTGGCAGGTTTTACCATGGTAAGGGATTTAGGAACGGAAGGTGCGATGTATGATGATGCCGCATTGAAGAAATCAATAGAAAAGGGTATTGTACCGGGACCGAGAATGATAGTGGCAACCAGGGCTATTGTAGCAAAAGGCACATACGGACCAAAAAGTGATAACCCGGATACAGACTACCCCCAGGGTGCAGCCGAAGTGGGCAACATTGCCGAATTATTGAAAGAGGTGCGTACACAAATTGGCAAAGGCGCCGACCTCATTAAAATATATGCGGATTACCGGTGGGGCATACATGATGAAGCGGCTCCAACTTTTACCACCGAAGAAATAGCAGCAGCGGTATCAGTGGCAAACAGCAGCGGAAGGCAGGTGGTGGCGCATGCTACTTCTGCGGAGGGAATGAGAAGGGCTACCATGGCAGGCGTAAGCATTATAGAACATGGGGATGAAGGCACGCAGGAAATATTCGGATTGATGAAGGAAAAAAATGTAGCGCTCTGTCCTACCATCAGTGCTGGTGCGGCAGTGGCCATGTATGAGGCTGCAGTAAAAGGCATACCGGTTGACAGCACCGGTATAAATCAAAAAAAGAAAAGTTTTGCATTGGCCTTAAAAGCCGGTGTTACTATTTGTATGGGTGGCGATGTGGGCGTTTTTACGCATGGTGATAACGTGAGGGAAATGGAATGGATGGTAGCTGATGGCATGGCACCATTGGCTGTTTTGCAATCAGCCACTTCTGTGAGTGCCGATGCATTTGGCTATGGCGGCCAGGTGGGCAGGTTACGAAGTGGACTGCTGGCAGATATCATAGCTGTAACGGGTGATCCTTTAAAGAACATTTCAGCGTTAAGGCAGGTGTTGATGGTAATGAAAGATGGTGTATTTTACAAACGCCCGGCAGTTTCCGGAAAATGATATCATATTGTATTCATTACATTGCCCGGTATATTATTGTTTACCCAATTTCATCACTAATTTGATGCCCGTCATATAATACCAGTCCTTTGATTCAGGATTCCCCCTTTTAACTCCTTCAATGATGGGAAGCATTGTTGATTGCCGATATGCCAATTCTACTTCTTTTCGTCCTCGTTCCGGCAGCAGCGTTTGTGGATCTACGTAATTAGTGCTTACATCATCCAGGTAATCGGTAAACAGGTAACGTATGCCAACCTCATATATCACATCGTACTTTTCATTTAATCTCAACTTCCATCCTCCACCAAAGGGAATACAAAACTGTGGCATAGAAATCATTCTCCTGTCGGGGTATTCATCTAAACCCTGCCCTTCCGTTCCTAACGGCCGTAAAAAAGTCTTGTTGTTATTCTTGTCGTATGTATAAGGATTGAAATAGAACACACCTACGCCAGCAAACAGGTATGGAATTCCTTCAAATCTATCAGGATCAAATAAGTTTATTTCCACGCACAAACTTCCTTCAATAATATCTGATTTAAAATTAAGGTAGCGTGCTACCAAAGAGCGTTCCTTGTTATTTTTATCATTGGCCGAGATACGCCCATAAACACCCCCCCCCTCTTAACACAAATAAATTATTGGGCAACTGGTACTTCATGTTGACGTTTTACGGAAGTACCTAAAGTTTTGTATGCAAAAAAAGACTGCGTTAAATCACCACTGTAACCGGATACTCCTCCCATTATCTCACCCTGCCATTCCTGTGCAAAACAGGGCTTAACCAACAACATACAAATAACCATACATAATTTCATAAATATGTTATTTTGTGAATGAATGAAAAAAATATGATGGCAACTGCGAAAGGAATTTGGATCAATAAAAAGAAAAAAGAATTACTAAAGAATGTGCTGCTATCCAAACAATAGATAAAATCTTAGCGGCCGTAATCCCCCATATATTATTATTCAGAAATGAAAATTTTATATACTTAAAAAGAAAACCATCGGGTTTAGTTAAACCTCATTAATATCAATTCAGAACGGAAAAATCAGGGCTACATTAGTAAACATAGGGATGGGATAGAATTTTGCTTTAGTTGCAAAAATGATGCCCATTTTCTTTACACGATTTGGCAAGGGGGATTTTTTAATTACTTCATCACTACCAGTAAAAACAGTGCCTGTCGGCGTAAATAAAGAACGTATCACCCAGGTGAGATTTTATCGGTGATCTTTGAAATGATTTCTAAAAATGCAAAACGTTTGTGAGCTTGCTAAATCCGGGAAGTTACCGGCTTTTGATGTCATACTAATCGGAATTCACGACTTATGAATATGTCTGCTCCAAAAATTATTTCTGAATTAATAGCATCACAGGTTTATCTTGCAATAAAAAAGTCCAGTTAATTAACAGGCTGTGCAAGGCGCAGCATTTCAACAATTAAAATAATTTTTATGAATGATTTTATCGCTATCCAGGATGCCGCCGGAGCCACGCACGTAATTTTTACCAGGCATATCACCAATCTTACCATCCAAAACAGTACTGCTAAAATACATATTAACAGTGGCGGTGCCTCCATGACGGTTCATACAAAATATACCATTAAAGAACTCATGGATATAATTATTCACCAGCAAAAATAAACTAACAACACATTGCTACCATCCGAAATAAAACCAACATCTGCTTTTTAAAAAAATCACTGGATGGCGTGATTAAATAGGATTGATTTAAATATTACTCTAAATTTGCCGTTCAATAAAATTGCCTGATAGTGTAACGGTAGCACCTCAGATTCTGATTCTGCTAGTCTTGGTTCGAATCCAGGTCAGGTAACAAAAAAGCGAACGTAAACGTTCGCTTTTTTATAAATACTCCACATACAAATTCGTTATAACCCTTTGCCAAAATTCCATCCTTAACAGGTCACTACTATATTTAAACCCGCATCATATCCGGCAACCAGTTCTTAATCGACCGCTTTATCTTGTCCGGGGAAAGATTGTTGTCAAGTGTTTGCTGCACCAGCTCAATCAATTCTTCATCAGGCGCAAAGCGTAACGCTGCCAGTTGTGAAAAAGATAAGCGGGATTCTATATCTTCAAGCTTCTTTTGTGTAAGTTGAAAATAACGCAAACGCATTTCCATTCGTACAACCCTGTTTTGAAGGGTGAGTGCATAATGCTGCCGCATCATAAAAGACAGCCAGGCCACCAAAATAAATATGGAAGAGATGGCTATCCACTCTAGTGAACGGCCCGGTTCCTTCAATGCCTGCCGGATCGCCATCACTGTTAGCCCTATGACCACCGGATAAAAAACAAAATGATGTGGGATATAATATTTGCTATGATGTTGGTAGTCCTGTTGCTTCATAAAAGTGTGCGATTATTTGATGTTTGATTAAAAAATTTCGATAGTTAAGAAACTGAAGTAATTTAGCGAAATAAAATGCTTTCATAACAAATTTTAAACTCTCCCTGTGCCAGATGTACCATACTATATCATAGGATTATCTATCAGCGTTATTTTGCTTGCGGGAATCGTGGTCTTCTGGAGAAGAAAGAACAGTAGAAAATGATGCCATTTCAATTCACCTATTCTTTTTTGGACTGGGGCCTGATATTACTGGCTGCTTTTATCATCGGCCTTTCAAAGGCTGGATTAAAAGGCATCGACATGATGAACGTAACCATTATGGCGATTGTTTTCGGGGGCAAGGCATCTACCGGCATTGTATTACCATTGCTCTGTACAGCCGATATACTGGCTGTGTACTTTTATAACCGTCATGCGCAGTGGAAACACTTTTGGAAATTGGTGCCATGGATGGCAATTGGTATTCTAATTGGTGTATTTGTAGGCAAGGATTTGAATGAAGCAATTTTCAGGAAGCTGATGGCGGTGATTATTGTTTTTACCGTAGTTATTATGATCACCCTGGAAATCCGAAAATCGCAATCCATTCCTTCCAATAAATTGTTTGTGGTTAATATGGGGTTGACCGCCGGTTTTACCACAATGCTGGGTAACCTGGCGGGTGCTTTTTCAAGCATTTATTTTTTGGCCATGCGCATTCCAAAGAATGATTTTATTGGTACCGCGGCATGGGTGTTTTTGGTGATAAATCTTTTTAAACTCCCCTTTCAGGTTTTTTACTGGAAGAATATTACCGCAGTTACTTTGCAAACAGACCTGGTTTTGTTACCTGCCCTTTTTGCCGGTTTTTGGGCTGGCTTAAAAATAGTTGCTAAAATAAAAGACGACAATTATCGAAAAATAGTGATCGTGCTTACCCTGCTTGGGGCCATTATTATTTTCTTTAAGAGGTAAATAATTACTACGGTTCTTCAGCACCAGTCCCAGCACACAATCAATCAATTTAAAAAAAAGTGATTCAAAGCCTTCGCAACGCCGTCATTGTTGTTGGTGTCTGTAACATAATCGGCGATCAGCTTTATTTCATCGGGAGCATTCCCCATCGCTACGCCGGTACCTGCAAATTCAATCATCCCCTGGTCATTAAAATTATCGCCAATCGCAATAATTTCACTTTGTTCAATCCCATATTTATTGAGTAAAAACTCAATTGCCTTCGCCTTAGATGCCTGTTGGGTCATCACTTCCAGGTAGGCTGGCTGGGATTTGTAGATATTGAGTTCATGCCCATGCAACCCTATCAACTTAGACTCAATTGTTGCAATCAATAGCTTATCGCCGGCGATTAATATTTTATTTGGGCCGTTATTCGTTGCTACCCATCCATCAAATATTTGTGTAAATGGCTGAATTTTTATTTGAACATCCGTTATCCTTTGCTCCTTGCTTACCAGCGTGCTATTGACTGTTGCAAACCATTCCATCTGGCTATAATACATTACCGATACATTATAGTGTTGCAATTCATTGTTAATTGAAATCACTGCCGACAGATCTATATTGGCCTGGTAAATAATTTCCTTGTTATGAAAAATGTAACTTCCATTCAGGCTAACAACCGGCATGCTGTCTGGTATTACTTCTTTAATGATGCGCAAAATACCGTGCAGTGGCCGAGCAGAAATGGGTACTACAACAACCCCCATGTTCAATAAACGATGAATTACCTTTTTGTTGATATCACTTATTGTATGATCCTTTCGTAATAAAGTGCCATCCATATCTAAAAAAATCGCCTTGTACATTGCTATTATTAAGTTTTATAAAGGGCGCAAATATAAACCTGATTTATGAACGAATACAATATTAACCGGAGAAATAAAATGGTTTCATTCAATAAGTGCAGGTCAACTAACCAAAGGGATCCATACCACTAAATAAAAAGCCGGGAAATAAGCCAGTTACCCGCACTGGAAGAAAATCTCCATAACAAACTCAAGTCCTTTTTTATCCCCGTCAAATTGGAGCTGGCTTTATATAACCAAGGATATCAAAATGTCAACCAGTTCAATAAAAAGTGCGCCTGCGGTTTTGGGGAATTAATTCCCATAATATCTTTTAAGCTTTTTAAATACGCAGCTTTCAGGCTATGAATATGTGATTAATTCATGGCATAGATTTTACGCCTTGCTTTAGATTGACAGTTCCGGGTGTGAATCAGGCCCTATCTCTCAGCCGGAGTTAAACCCTGTTCAATAAAAAAATTATGGATATCATGAATGATAATACTACCGGTACAAATACAGAAGGACTGTACCCAAACCTGCCGCTGAGATGTTTAACTGCCACTTCTATCATAGGAGACAAAGTGCGCAATAAAGAAGGAGAACACCTGGGACAGATCAAAGAAATCATGCTGAACGTTCAAACAGGCGAAATTGAATATTACATCATTGAATTTGGTGGATTTCTTGGTATCGGTGAAAAGTTTTTTGCCATTCCTTTCGAATTGCTTAAAGTAGATGCAGAAAACCAGGTATTTATTTTCGATCAAAATAAGGAAACACTTGAAAAGGCCCCGGGCTTTGATAAAGACCACTGGCCCGCAACAAATATTCATTACTATGAAGCAGATCAACATTGGAGTTTTATGTAATCCAGGCTTACCATTGAGTTGAACAGGACGAAGCTATAATAGTAACACCTGTTCTAAAGGTTTTAATAAAATTACCCCCTTAAATAAATGAGGAGTGCGCCATGCTATGGCGACACAGCGACTTCAAAATGATTGCAACTAACCACCAGAAAAAACCAGTTGACAGGACTTCCGAAATCAATTTGTAATTTTGTTAAATTAGCAATCAAGAAATGAAAGAACGCTCAAAAAATTCATCCACTTTCGTATTTATGCTGCTTACAGGAGTTCTGGTTGTTATTGCTTTTATTTCTTATAACAAGATCAGGCAGTTTAATAAATCAGTAGATTGGGTGCTGCACGGCCATGTTGTAAAGGATAATATTGTTGAATTGCGTTCCAATATAAAAGATGCAGAGATTGGGCAGCGTGGTTATCTGATTACCAACGATTCTGCTTTTCTGCAGCCTTTCATTACTGCCGAACAACACAGCAAGCTTATATTTGCTACCCTTGATTCACTCATTGCCGACAATGCCGGGCAACAAGAAAATTTAAAAAAACTTAAAACACTTTTTGATGAACGATATTTAATGCTGAACAATAAGCTGAAACTTTTTAAAAATAACCCATCCACAAATTTACTCACAGATAGTCTTATGCTTATAAGCAAAAATAAAATGGACGAAGTGCGTAAACAAATTGCGCTCATGTTGCAAACAGAAGATACATTCTTGCAGCAGCGCATATTGGATAAAGACAGTTCCGCCACCATCACACCCATTTTTTTATTGTTGCTTTCTTTATTTTCGATTGTTGCACTTACATTTTTCTTTTCCCGTTTGCAAAAAGAAATAAGCTTGCGTGTGTCAACAGAAAAGTTAGTTGAAGTAGAAACAGAGGCTCGCAAAAAAATTGTAGCAGGTTTAAAAGAAATTTCCGATTATAAATATGCGCTCGATGAATCCTCCATAGTTGCCATTACCGATCAGAAAGGAATTATTAAATATGTGAACGATAACTTCTGCACAATTTCAAAATACACACGCCAGGAATTAATAGGGCAAGACCATCGCATCATTAGTTCCGGTTATCATCCCAAAGCTTTTATCCGCAATATCTGGACAACCATTGCCAACGGAAAATTATGGAAAGGTGAATTAAAAAATAAAGCAAAAGATGGTACCATTTACTGGGTTGACACTACCATTGTTCCCTTTCTGGATGACCTTGGAAAACCTTACCAGTATGTTGCAATAAGGGCCGATATTACCGCACAAAAGAAATCGGAAGAAGCTATAGTAAAAATTGCAACGCATTTAACGCTTGCTACTGATTCGGCAAATGTGGGCACCTGGTCGTTAAACATCAAAACGCAAAAATTAGAATGGGGTGCCGTGCATAAAAGAATGTGGGGATATAATGAAGATCGTGAAGACCTAACTTACGAGGACTGGCATAAATTGATTGTGCCAGAGGATAAAGAATTGGCTTTTGAAAACATAGAAGAAGCAAGGGTTAACAATACTATTTATAATGTGGAATATCGCATTCGCTGTGCAGATGATGAAACTATTCATTATATGCGCTCCTTTGGAAAATTTTATTACAATGATAAGGGCGAAGCCGAAACAATCACAGGGATTAGTATTGATATTACTGAGCAAAAAGACGCAGATGAAAAAATAAAAGAAAGTGAAACAAAATTTAGAACGCTGGCGGAAACACTTCCACACCTTGTGTGGATGACCGATGAAAAAGGAAAGTATGAATATACATCCGGCAGTTGGATGGAATACTCAGGGCTTGACCCTCATATTGAAGAAACATGGCAACAGTTAGTACATCCTGATGACATGAAAGCAATGATGGATACCTGGGAAAAAAGTTTGTCATCAGGACAAACCTATGTTTCAGAAGTAAGATTGAAAAATACAGAAGGTGAATACAAATGGCATGTGGTGAATGGTGAGGCTATTAAAAATAAAAAAGGTGAAATTGTAAAATGGATTGGTGCCTTTACCGATACTCATGACCAAAAATTAGTCGAAGAACAAATTCGCCTCTTAAACGCTTCCTTAGAAGAAAAAGTAAAAAGCCGCACCGAAGAATTACATGAAAAAAATTTACAGCTTGAACTCGCCAATACCCAACTTGCCTCATTCAGTTATGTTGCCAGTCACGATTTAAAAGAACCCTTGCGAAAAATTCAGACGTTCAGCAGGCGAATTCTTGAAACAGAAACTTTTTCGGATAAGACACTTGACTATTTTAATCGTATCATTTCAGCGGGAGAGCGTATGCAAAATCTCATTGACTCCTTGCTTTATTTTTCCAGTGTAAGTTCAACTGAATTGATTTTTAAACCGTGCGATTTAAATACAATTGTTGAAGAAGCAAAAAACGACTTGCACATAAGCATTATTGAAAAGCAAGCTACAATAGAACATGAAAATCTTCCGGTAATAATGGGAGTGAGTATTCAAATTTCTCAACTTATTGCCAACCTGCTTAGCAACGCCATTAAATACAGCCGGCCAGGAATTAAACCGCTCATTAAAATTAGTTCATCCGTTATTGACGGAGAAAGAATTGAACATACTTCAGCAAACAAACAAACGAAATACCATGCAATAACAATTGCAGACAACGGAATTGGTTTTGAACAGGAATATGCAAATAAAATATTTGAACTCTTTCAGCGGCTTCATGGAAAGAATGAATATTCGGGAACAGGTATTGGTTTAGGGATCGTCAAAAAAATTGTAACCAATCACAATGGGTTAATTACAGCCGAAGGAAAACCCAATATAGGTTCAACATTCACTATTTACCTACCAAAAGCATGAACAAAATATTTTTAATTGACGATGACGAAGACAACCCACTTCATTAACTTTACTCAGTAACAATTCGGGCAGAAGGAACATTGAATATAAACAGGGCAGAAAGGCCTGGCCGTTGGTTATTATGCTTTGGCGACATAGCGACTTTAAAATGATTGCAATAAAACAAGCGACAAAACCATTTGACACGACAAACAAAGTAGTTTATTTTTTATATTTACGAAGTCATAAGACATAAAATGACTATCGAAGCAAAAATAAAATTGAAACAAGCGAAATTAAATTCCGAAAACTCAATATAAAATGAATATAAAAAAAGTACTGATGGCCGAAGATGATGAGGAAGATGTTGATATTTTTAAACAAGTGCTTAACGATCTGGCAGTTGATGTAAATCTTGAAGTGGCTTCCGATGGCATAGAGCTGATGAAAATGCTGGAAGATGCATCGGTTCTTCCGGAACTTATTTTTTTAGACTTAAACATGCCATTAAAAAATGGAATGCTTTGCCTGCAGGAAATTAAAGCAAACCAACGCTGGAAAAATATTAAGGTGGTTATACTTTCCACCTCTTCTCACCAGGATCAGATGAAAACAGCTTACGAAAAAGGCGCTGATTTTTACATGATAAAAGCAACCAGCTATACCGATTTTAAAAACGCCGTCGCGGACTGCCTGCAAAAAACTGGCAGTTAACCGAAAATAAATAACTGATAAATAATAATATCCAACGCACATGTTTTTACAAAGCTTAAGAAGCCGTACAGCACATCAACACAGCCTGCTTGAGCAAACTACGGCTTCAAAAAACCTGCTTAGTCCTCAGGTAACTACTGCTGATTATGCTGCTTACCTTTCTTTGCTTTATGGCTTTGTAAAAGGTTTTGAAAACAATGTTTTTCCCTGGTTTCAATACACTATTGCCGACAATGAAGAAAGACGTAAAACTCATTTACTTGTTGCTGATCTAAATATGCTTGGCATTGATGAAGCAGGCATTGCTGTAATACCCGATCAATTTTTTGCAGAAGTCTATCATTCAAATGCCACAGCACTTGGCGGCATGTATGTGCTTGAAGGATCGGTATTGGGAGGCGCCGTTATTTGCAAACATTTACAAACAACATTAGGTATTGAAGCCATAGCCGGCAAAGCAAACTATTTTACAGTGTACGGACAT
This sequence comes from Chitinophagales bacterium, assembly GCA_038213285.1. Lineage (GTDB taxonomy): Bacteria > Bacteroidota > Bacteroidia > Chitinophagales > Chitinophagaceae > Ferruginibacter. Next base: position 4,208 of record JBBQTL010000120.1, on the reverse strand, counting down.
GGAACCGGCAGCAAGTGGAAAAATTTTTTACAAGCATTTTGCCTCGCATCATCGGGCATAGAAGAAGAGGTGATTAATAGCGCCTCACAAACTTTCAGCCTGTTGCATCATTGGTTTACCAACACTCCACTTAAACTTATACATGATGAATCTTAAAAATCTTACCAATAACGACAACATAACCATTACCAATTGCGAAGCAGAACCCATTCACATTCCGGGCAGCATGCAGCCTTATGGTTATTTGTTAGCTTTAAATAAAACCGATAACACCATTCAGTATTGCAGCGAAAACTGCACTACGCTTTTCAACAAGCCGCTGAACCAAATTCTTGGCAAACCTTTTTCTGAATTTTTTAAAAAACAAGATGCTGATTCTTTTGCAGCCTATTCTGCCAAAACAGACGAGAAGGTGATGCCTTTTGCTTTTACCGTAGGTAATCAAAGCTTTCACACTACCGCCTTTTCTACAAAAGAGAATATTGTAATGGAGTTTGAACCTTTTAGCCAGGAAGGAATTGATTTGCCCGATCTTTTTTTTCAAACTGAGCGTTTCGCTTACTCCACAGAAAGAGCCGACAACCTGCAAATGCTTTGTCAGGATGTGGCGGATGCAACAAGAAAGATTACCGGGTACGACAGGGTAATGATTTACCGCTTCGACAAGGATTACAACGGGCAGGTATTTGCCGAAAGCACGATAGATAACATTGAGCCTTTCATAGGTTTGTATTACCCCGCCACCGATATTCCGGTGCAGGCAAGAGAACTGTTTTTGTTGAACCGCATACGCATGATTGCCAATGTGCAGGCGACCAATGTGCCGCTATATGCTTTAGATGAAAATGCAGATAATAAAAGCATAGACCTCAGTCTTTCCACACTGCGCAGCTCTTCGCCCATGCACATTCAGTATTTAAAAAACATGGGTGTTGACGCCACTTTCACCATTGCCCTTATCAACCAGGGAAAGCTATGGGGCTTAATTGCCTGCCATCATTTTGCACCCAAACACATTCCTTACCACGTTAGGCTGGCGGCGCACTTGCAGGGTGTTTTTCTTTCATCTCAAATTGATGTACGCCAGGTGGCCGATGAATTTGAGCTTTTAAAAGAAACAGAAAAAAAACTCGATAGCCTGCATTTAATATTGACAGGCAGCGAGCAAAACCTGGCACAAGAACAAACCCTTGTTGAATTAAAAAACCTGTTGAATGCAGATGCCGTGGTAATTGTTTTTAAACAAACTTTTTATAAAAATGGCCTGCTGCCGCAAGATGAAAAATTAAAGGGATTAATGAACTGGCTTGACAGTTCAATTGATCAAGGCTTTTTTCAAACCTCAAAGCTTGCCGACAGCTATCCCCAGGCTGCAGACTTGGGCAGCCAGGTTGCCGGTGTTGTATACCTGCCAATAGGTAAGCAAACTAAAAATGGTATCGCCTGGATAAGGCAGGAGGTGGAAAAAACAGTTAACTGGGGTGGCGATCCATCAAAAGCAATGAACATAGATGCAGAAAACCAAAGCCTTACCCCACGCAAATCTTTTTCTTTGTGGAAAGAGGCCGTTAAAGGCCAAAGTGAACCATGGCAAAAGCCAGAAATCAAAGCAGCTTCCGTCATCTGCTCCTACATTCAACACCAATTTCATTTGGCCGATATGCAGGAGGAAGAACGCCGCTACCTGAACCTGAACGAAAGGCTGAAGAAAGCCAACGAAGAACTTGAAAATATGAACTGGATAAGCACTCACGATTTAAAAGAGCCGCTTCGCAAAATTCAAATTTATGCTTCGATCATTTTACAAAAACACCAGGCCGATTTACCTGAATTGGTAACAACAAACATCCTTCGCATGCAAAGTTCGGCAGCCCGCATGCAAAACCTGATTGATGCCCTGCTATCCTATACCAAAGTTATAAATGAAGAAAAAGAATTGGTGAATATTGATTTGAACGTGTTGCTCGACGAAATACAAGCCGACCTAAAAGAAAGTATAGAAGAGAAAGGAGGGTGCCTGCAATGGGAAAACCTGCCGGTGATACAAGGCATTACGTTTCTGATAAAGCAGTTATTTGAAAATCTTATAAACAACTCGCTGAAATTTACCAAAGAAGACAGGCCACCGGTTATAATCATCAGCAGCCAGTTGGTTAATGAAAAAACCATGATGGACACCATGCCCGATAGTGAACATGATTATTATAAAATTACCGTGGCCGATAACGGTGTTGGCTTTAACCCGGCTTATAAAAAAGAACTGTTTAGAATGTTTCAACGTTTTCATGGCAAAAAATACATTGGCACCGGAATTGGCCTTTCCATCTGCCAGAAAATTGCAGAAGCGCATAATGGATTTATAGAAGCAGACGGAGAAGAAGACAAAGGCGCATCCTTCAACATTTATCTTCCGGCAAATTAGACACAAACAGTATGTGAAGCCGCCGCTCAAATGCGGCAATTAATTATATACCATAATTAGCTGACTGATAGCCAATCGTATACAATTTCGAATTTTCAGATTCGGGCTCCACTCGTCTTTGAATTAAGATATCTACCAGCGATTCTATTTACTACAAAACACTCATTTGTTTCAGGAATTTCTCCGAATTGATTTTTACATTTTCCGGGGGATTCAGGCTCAGTGATTTTTTAAAATTTGCAATTGCATTCTTCTTATCACCTTTTGTAAAATATCCCTCCCCCAGGCTATCCCAGGAATTAGCGCTTTGAGGAAACCGCCTGGTATTGAGTATAAACATCTCTATCGCCTGTTCGTGTTTGCCGCCAATCAATATAATTGGTAACCAGAACCGTTTAACTCAATTTCTGTAGTAACAGCAATTGCCTCTATCATTGTTTTATCAGCATCCTCTCGCTGGTTTAATTCCTTTAGAAATGAAGGGGAGTAGCAAAATGCAAATTAACCTCCATACAATTGTGTATGATAATTTTGACATAAGAACGATATTTAAAGTGAGTCAATGAATTCAGCATTTAATTTACAATTAGCAAAATATTCCAATTGAAATATTTTACCCAACCATTTATAATGCAGGATAAAACGCTAAAAAAGCTGATTCTGGTTTATTAATAGCACGAGGTTTAAAGGGAGGTATTCCAACTTATCCCCGGCTGATGGAGGCCAGCGAGGGCAGGTAATTGCTGGAAAATTGTTTCCCGGATATAACTACGTGGAAAGGTTAGAATTAGAATGAGCCCATAGCAAGCTGAAAATGTGATTTTAATAAATGAGCAATAGTTGTATTTACCAATGGTGATGATAAAAAGACCAATTTGTATAAACACGAAGGGTACAGTTTTACACTTTATATTCAAAATGTCCAATAACTGGAAAATCAGAATCGTGGATAATTAACCAAACCCTTGCTGGCACTAACTTTTATGAATTGGCACAGATAGTGCACTCAAAAAATGATTAATAGCCGTAATAATAACTACATGAAAACGCTTACCCAATTCACAATCGCATTTTTTTTTATCATCAGTTCCACACTGCCCGCTGTACAGTCACAAACTGCGCCGGATAACCACTGCTCATTTATGGAACCACGAAAGGTAATATATGATGAAAATGAAATTATACTTCCCAATTCTTTAAAATTCATTACTTATAACAATGGAAATACAGGAATCGCTTTCTTAAACAACAATTCAGTGTTGATACAATGGCAAACAATTGCTGAAATAAATACCAGTCATTTTGAATTACAACGGAGCGAAAACGGGAAATATTTTGAGCCAATTGAAACGGTTACTGCGGCAGGAATTTCAACCGGTTTAAACCGCTATGCAAGTTCAGATAAAATCCCCGGCCTTTCGCTCAACAGGATATTTTATAAAGTGAAGACTGTTTTCATAAATGGTAAAGAAGATATTTCACCTGCTTTCCAGGTTAGCGTAAGCACTGCTACAACCAGACTGGACAATACTTATTCTTTAGACGGATATGTAACCAAATAACTATTTTGAAATATCGTTACAGTTTAAATCAATAAACTATTAACGGAATTAAAACTAAATCTACCACTTACCGATCAACGTACATATTCTAAATTGATTGCCGCATAATATTAAACAATGCTTACTTTTTTTGAAACCACAAAAAATAACTACTAATGCAAACACAAACAGACCTCCCTATTTCATTACAACACAGGAATCTTTTTCAACTGGTACGAATTGCC
>JBBQTL010000119.1:0-17172 GCA_038213285.1 Chitinophagales bacterium | reverse complement strand
CTCATTGTTTTTTATTTTTTTTCTCCAATTTTTTTTTTTAAAATACTTGCTTTTTTTTCTTTACCAAAACTCACCCCGCGCCCCCCGGGTGGGGGTGGTTGCGCACCCCCACCCACACCGGGCCGTGGCTGACCCGAGGATGGTGTCCCCACCCACCACCGGCTGCGTACCCAAAGTTTTAAGTTCCCAGCCTTCATTTTATTTTTTCTGAGCCGTGGCTGGTGTCCCACCAACCACCTGCTGCGAATCGAATTCGAAATTTAAGTTCCTAACCTTCATTTTATTTTTTTATCAAACAGCGCTCTTAAAAAACTAAGGTTATGCTTATAGCTTTCCACTACATCTGCTCCCTTAGGGATGGCCCCTTCTATTTGCATCCAGCCATCTCCGTAATACTCCATGTCGTAAAGCAAATCACGGATCTTTTGCCAGGGGAGCGTACCTTGTCCCAACAGGAAACCGTTCTCTTTCATGTGCAACTCGCAAATGTTATCTTTTCCTAATTGCTTTACTTCTTTCAGCACATCAAAACCCGCATCAGCCGTGTTTCTGAAATCCATATATGTTTTTACATTTTTAGAGCCTACGGCATCCATAATCTCCAAATGCTCCGCAGCGTTCAGATAGGATTCTATTCCTAAAATAATCCCTTCCCGTTCCGCCTTTGGAGCCACTTCCTTTAACCTTCGTATCACCTCTTTCTTTCCTGTTTCATCATTGCGCAGATCGTCCTTACTAAAAAATGCAAGCAGGATAACTGTTACGCCAAGGTTTTTTGCTACATCAATGCTATCATGCACCCATTCAATAGTGCGGGGATCTGATTTATAAGGGACATTGTTCAATTCGCCAATACCAAGGCTTGCTATTTTTACTCCTGTTCTTTTAGAAGCGTCGAGATAGGCTTGTTGCATAGAAGTATCAAAAAGGTACCGTTGCTTGCCTGAACCCGGAGCCGCCAAAGTTTCACCTGAACCGAAAGGTATTACATCTACCATCAATCCTTCCAGACCGATTTTTTTTGCTACATCAAAAGCTTCTACGTTACTGTCTTTACCAATAGACCAGTCGCAGGCACTGATGTGAAATTTTCTTTTCTTTTCATCTTCTAATAATTCTTTGAAAGACAGCAACGGTGAAAGTGCAGCAAGCGTTGCGGAATTGGTTAGCATTTGACGGCGAGTCCACATAAAAATAATTTATCGTTGTTTAAATTTCCCTTATCCAGATATTTCGAAAGCTTACCGCACTCCCATGGCCCTGCAACCGGACGGAGGCTTTATCATGCAATTCGTATTTTGGGATTCCAATGTATTCTATCGTTCCCTGAATTTGAAAATGATTGAGCGTAAGCACTCCGTTATGCACCACGGTTATAAATGCTGGAATTTCCAGGGCGCCATTAACATGAAAGCGGGGTGCTGTATAATAAATATCAAACGTATTCCACTCTCCGGGTTTACTGGCTGCGTTGGCCATTGGTATTACCTGCTTGTAGATGCTTCTCATTTGTCCGTTTGCGTATAAGGGTGTTTCATCATGATAGGAATCAAAGATCTGCACTTCGTAACGCTCCTGCAAAAACACACCGCTGTTGCCTGCATTATTATGGTCTGCACTGTTTTTGGCATCGGCAGGAATTTTAAATTCTACGTGTAACTGGCAGTCGCCGAATTTTTGTTTTGTCTGCAAATCGCCGGTTCCCAACTTTACAGTCATGGCCCCATTTTCCAGCAGCCATTGGGAGGCGCTGCTATCTTTTGCCATTTGCCACTTATCCATGCTTTTTCCATCGAAAAGTACAATAGCATCAGATGGCGCAGCAGTACCCACACCGGGTGTCACGATTGTTGGCTTCGGCTCCCAAATTTCGGTTGCTGCCGGTTTGGTGAAATCTTTTTTAAAAACAGATGTTTCCTGGGCAACTAAAGAGAAAGTGGCAAGACAAAAACATAACGTTAATCCTTTTTTCATAAAAGTTTTCTACTTTAAAATCAAATCTAGCGTTTATTATTTATGAAACCCGATACAGTCAAGATTTTGTAAATTTCCGGTAGCTGCTTTTGTTTATTCTGTCTATTAATTCTTATTATAGAAAAAAATATCGCCCAGATAAAGTGGCCGAAGTATGGCAATAATAAGCAGTATTTTTGCAAAACCTTGCTATTAATACCGGAGGACAATGAGAAACATATTTTATTGTACATTATACCCGTTTACAATTTGAAATGAGGCTTTGAAGGAATTCACTTCTTCCGGTCGTATACCGGTATTCCAAACAAACACTTTTTCTAAAGCCGTGAATTTTGATAATGACAAAAGACAGTTTTTGGTAACATTTGTTTTATAAAGATTAAGGCTCTTTAAATTTTTTAGTTGTCCCAGCCCAGCTATTCCTCTATCCGTGACTGGATTTTTATTCAGCCTTAACCGTTCCAGGTTTTTAAATTGATTGATCGTCATCATTTCGTTATCAGAAATATTATTATCAGCAATATTCAGCCAGATGATATTCTCCTTTACCGGCAACAACGCCTTTAGTTGATCAGGAATATTTTTGTTTGCAGTACCGGCCGGCAATGTTACATCCAGCAGGTCAGGCTTAAAGTTGAGGTACTTTATTGTAAATCCCACTGCTTTCAATTTTTCTATCATCTCCTTCCGTACAGGTGGTGCCGCGATATTGATGGCCGCATATCCATCGGGGTTAACGCTACTTTCCATACCAAAATAAGCGGCAGCATAATTCTTTATTTCGTCTGGTGCACTTGCCGCTACTAATTTTTTATCGGTTTCTGATGCAGTTTTATCTATCCACCATTTTAAAATGGCTGTTTCTTCTGCAGTCAAAGGGGGTTTTGCCATCCGTAGGTATAAATTTTTTATTCCCGGGATTTAAGGAAATGCGTTTGATAATTTTGCTACCCGCCACATCGCCGGGCTTTATCGCTGCTCCATGCTTTCCACCTTTAACCAGGGTTTCAAAACTGGCCATGGAAAGCTTTCCTTTTTTCTTTGAACTGTTATGGCAGTTGCCGCATTTCTCTTCCAATATCGGATGCACCAGGTCGGCAAAAACAAAGGCCTGGTTTACATCAGTAATTTTCTTTTTTTCTTTTTTGCTGTCCCACAAAACAGTGGTACTTATATAATCTTCACCATGCGTTAGGCTTCCTCCCAAATGGCCGGTTATATTGATGAAAATAAAAATGATGATGATAGAAACAACCAATGTTTTGGTGTTGCGAAAAAGACGCAGCGGTATTTTTTTGATGCTGATAAAGTACGCAAGAAAAGAAATTATTGAAGTGAATATGCCTGCCCACAGGTGATCGTCCAATATTTCCGCATCGTAATCACCGCTTAACGAGAGTACATACCCGTTAATGCAGGCAAAAGTGGCGCTAATGCTGCCCACCAGCAAACTTACAGGTACAGCAATATAAAGCCCTTTGTATTTCTCTTTGAGAGATATTAATGCAAAAAATACAGCCAACAGCAAAAAGCCAATGGGCAAATGCACCATCAGCGGATGAAACCGTCCAAAAAATATTTCTATGTTCAGCAGCATTTATACTCTCTCCAGTTTAACAGGTGGTGTATGGCTGGCATTCCACTGGCATACATAAAGGTTTTTATCTTCATCAACGCATACATCGTGGCCGTGATTAAATACTTTTTCTTCGGATTGAAACATTTGTTGCAAAGCCCCATTTACATACTTGGGTTCGGTGCCGCCGGGATTAGAAACTACTTTGTTATTGGCATCGAGCACTGTTATAAAGCCAGTATCCTTCTGCCATTTTTTTCCTTCTTTTGTGGTTGACCAGCACACACCGGCGTAAATATTTTTATCATCTATAACAGGGCGGCAAACAAATAAGCCCGGTAAGGAAACCGTCTTGAGGTATTTACCCTCCAGTGTAAAATATTTAAACTCATTATCGTTTCGTGAGGTACACATCAAAAGAGGATTTTTCGGATCACGATTATCTATCACCACACCATGGGCATTGTCCAGATTATGCCCGGGATTGGTATTTTTATGACCACCGAAATGGCGAATGTATTCTCCTTTTTGGTTGTATTGAATAATATAATCAGAGCCATAACCATCGGCCACATATATATCACCGTTAGGTGCTATGGCTGTTTCGGTAGGCATAAATAATTCATCGTCTTTATATACTCCTATCGTACGAGGGTTTGGAAAATTGATAATTGTTCTTCCTGTAAGATCAGTTTTGAAAACCTGGCCTGCCTGCTTTTTCCATTCGCCGTTCCTGTCTACATAGTATCCGCAATCCGTAATAAATAAAAAATCTTCGCCGCCTTCTTTGGATAAACTAAGCCCATGCCCACCCGGGTATTGCGTACCCCAGTAATCCAGCAGCTTTCCGGATTTATCAAAAACAAGAATATTATTGTTGGTATGATCGCCAATCATTATCAGCCGTCCCTTACTATCCATCACCATCTCATGGCAATTCAATAACGGATTGCGCTCAATGCTCATTTTAGCCCAGTCTTTTTTCACTTTGTATTTATAGTTACCATGACCAATGATCATGTCATCAGGCTTCCTGTTTTTTGAAATATTGAAGGCAAAGGAATGCTTCGCCAATGTGGCGGCCGCTAGAATTCCTGATGTTCTTAAAAACGTTCTTTATGCATGTGTTGTTTTTGTTGACTGGATGGATGTTTTAATAATGACAAAGGCACGAAGTAATGTAAACGCTAACATGTTTGCGACTTGTTGATAAAAAGGTTAAGCCAAAATATCTTTTACCAGCTTTCCGCTCACGTCGGTTAATCTGAATCTTCTGCCCTGATATTTATAAATTAATTTTTCATGATCCATACCAAACAGGTGCAAAAGCGTGGCATGAAAGTCGTGAACATGCACCGGGTCTTTTACAATGTTGTAACCAAAATCATCCGTTTCTCCATAACTGAAACCTGGTTTTATTCCGGCGCCGGCCATCCACATAGTAAAGCAGCGGGGATGGTGATCGCGGCCATAATTATCCTTTGTAAGTTTCCCCTGGGAGTAAACTGTGCGGCCAAACTCGCCACCCCAAACTACCAGTGTATCTTCTAATAAGCCTCTTTGCTTTAAATCTTTTATCAGCGCCGCAGTTGCCTGGTCTGTGTTCCTGCATTGGGTTTTAATATCTCCAGGCAAATTATTATGCTGGTCCCAGCCCTGGTGATACAACTGCACAAATTTTACATCTTTCTCCAGCAGCCTTCTTGCCATTAAACAATTGGCTGCATATGTTCCGGGGTCGCGGCTATCTTTTCCATACAGATCATACACCCAATCCGGTTCATCGGAAAGATCCACTACATCCGGAACGGAGGTTTGCATGCGGTATGCCATTTCGTATTGAGAGATGCGTGTATTAATTTCCTGGTCTCCATACGTATCGAGTTGCAACTGGTTTAATTTTTTTAAGTAATCCAGCATCTCTCTTCTATCTATTCCATCAATACCCTTCGGGATTACTTAAATACAAAACAGGATCTTTTCCTGAACGGAACTGTACGCCCTGGTGTTTGGAAGGTAGAAATCCATTTCCCCACAACCGTGCAAGCAATGGTTGCCCCCCTGCATTTTTTGAAACAAGAACAATAAACGTGGGAAGGTTTTCATTATCGGAACCAAGACCATAACTCATCCACGCACCGATGGAGGGCCTTCCTGCTATCTGGTTACCCGTTTGAAAAAAGGTTGTTGCCGGATCGTGATTGATTGCTTCTGTGTACATTGATTTAATAAAACATAAATCATCTACCACTTCTGCGGTGTAAGGCATCAATTCACTCACCCAGGCTTTGCATTCCCCGTATTGCTGAAACTTAAAAAAAGAAGAAGCCACGGGCAAAGTTGCCTGGTCGGCACTCATGCCTGTGAGACGTTGTCCTTTGCGCACTGTTGATGGGAGATCCTGCCCGTGGTATTTTTCCAACATTGGTTTGTAGTCGAACATATCAAGCTGCGAAGGTCCGCCACTTTGAAAAAGGTAAACAATGCGTTTTGCTTTAGGAAGAAAATTAGGGAATGAAGCGCATAGTGCTTCTTCTTCAACAGAAGCTGCATTGCGTTTACCAAAAAGCTTTGTGGTGCCCAACAAGGAACCTAAGGCAAGCGCACCAATTCCCAGGGAGGTTTTGGTTAAAAACGTCCGGCGGTCAAGTTGCTTTTTCACCGACGCTAAATCTTTGTCGAAAGGATTTAATTCTTCATGATGATGTTGACGCATAGCTATCGTTTTGTTATTGACGCATCCATATTAATAATCGTGCTTGCCACTACTGCATTGGCTGCTACCTGCGCAGCATCCAACCCTGTGTTGCGCTTATAATTTCCTGCAGAAAGCCAGCCTTTGGTCTTCTCTTTTTTTCTTTTAAATTTTTGGTATTCTTTTTCCCGTAGCTCCAACAATAAACTAAGTTCCTTTTCTGAAGGCTTTTTACCGGTAAGTTCTCTGAAAGCCTCCACTACACCTTGCCTCAGATCGGCCGCCATTGTTATTTGTTCGCCAATTACCCTGGCAACTTCGAACGCCTGCTCGAGCTTAACCCAAACAGGTCTTTATCAAAAGAGGATCCCAAAACATATGATAACCGTCCCACACTAAAGAGTTTTGAAGCAAAAAACAATAGCATACCGGCTAATCATTTTATTGAAACAACCGGCATTTTACAGGTGCTGCTTGCCCGGTTTATAGAGGGAAAAAATACATTGCTCAACCCCGTAACTTATAAGGCAGGCAAGATCACCGAAACCATTAACTATATCGGCGAACATTTACATGAGGAGTTAACCGTACAGCAACTGGCAAGCCGTTGTCATATCAATCCGGATTATTTTTCACGATTGTTTAAAGAACAAACCGGAATCCGTCCCTTAGAATTTTTACAAAACAAACGCATAGAAAGGGCACAGATTTTACTTTCCACCACCAATCATTCCCTTCAGGAAATAGCTGATATGGTGGGCCTGCCAAACGCTTCTTACTTCAGCAGGCTTTTTTCAAAAGTTACCCACAAGCCTCCCGCAACATATAGAAGAGAACACTGGAGCGTATAAACCAGCAAATACATGACTACCTGCCTTTCCATGGAAGAAATAACTGAGCCCCTGAGCGGTGGTGTTTCCTGTTCCTTATGGGAAATTTAAACAGGCACTTAAAGCTGGGGTGTTGAAGCAGGTTCTGGAGAAATTGAAAGTAAAAATATCTACTGCATTTGTACCTTCAGGTATGTTAACCAATACTCCTGTACCATTGTTAAAACTCAATAAACTCTGACGGTTTAAATCTGCAGTGGCATTGCCTGCAATGTGCCAGTTTACGCCCGGCGACTTAAATGCAGAAAGATCATTAAGAGACAAAGCGATTTGGGAATTTACCGTAACGGATAGAAAAAAGCCTACCGCTGCGAATACAAAAATATTTTATCATGTGCTGAAAAACTATTTACTGTAAATAAAATATGTGAGCAATTATAAGACTAATTATAATCACTTTCCCCTTATTGGCTTACAACAAAGTTTTAATTTCCCGGATCCTTTGATCATATTTTTGGCAAATAATTAATCAATTTATTTAACCGAAGGCAATCATCTGGTGCCCAATCAACTCCTTTAAATCAAACTCGATACGTTGGTTGTTTATTTTAAAAGGAATAGCTTTATTTTGAGGAACCAGCGTAACATTATTTACTTTCCTGTCAGATTTGACAGACACTGTAAGGTTATACAAAGGAATGACATCTTCAATAACATCAAACTCCGTCCCACGTCTTTCAGGAATGTAGTGTAGCATGTGCAGTATGGTTCTTTTCTTATCAACCTGTTCATTTAGCATTGTAATAACTGAAGAGGGACCAGAATGCCTGACGAGGGTATCAGGGTGAAGCAAATCAATACTATTTAAAACGAGCTTCTTACACCAGTTTGGTGCATTACGCTGGTATTGGGTAAATATTGGATGCATGAAATAGATACATCTTCCATTTTTTATAATTGCAGGATAACCTACTTTTTCCGAAGATGGTGTATGCTTGTGTGAAGAAAAATGATCCCACTCACGATTAAAATAGGGCACATTGGCATCGGCCAGAACTTCTGATCCGGGCATCGCTTTTACCTGCATTCCTTTTAAATACATCACCAGTTCTGTATCAGGCAATCCTTTTGCAAGAGCCGCTTTAGGCACAATAAAATCAGGGCTAAACGGAGCTTCCCCAACCAGGGAAACACCCAACTGATCAATGTTAAAGCTTTTGCCATCAGCTCCTAAGCCTGACTGGAAAGAGGATATTAAAGATCCTCCGCCACTCATATATTTTTGGATCTTTTCATTGAGGGCATTGCTTACAGGGATATTATCAGGAAGAATAAGGATTTTATATTTTTTAAAGTCACTTACGGAATCCAATATATCAAACTGCCTTGCACCTTCCTGTAAAATGCGGATGATGCCCATCATTGCTTCCGGCGTTCTACCTCCCATTCCAGGAAGACCGTATTCTTCTGTGCTCAACACCCCAATTTCAGTAACTGCTTTTGCACCCTCGCACCATGCCTCTTTTTGAGCCACTTTGCTGTATGCTCCACCAATCAAATCATAAGTAGCTTTATCAAGCATGCCTTTAGGATGAAGCTGGTCGCCAATGGAACATTTTGCATTGAGCGCTAACATCATGGACGTTTCAAATTCAAGTGCTGCAGAATTCTTAAGGGAATGAAAGTCGCCCCATGATGTATGAAACTTACCGGTCATACCCATAATGTCTTCGCCGAGGTTCCTGGCGTAGCGTGCTGTTAGCGGCAAGTGTAAATAGCCCCAACCGCCTGATGGCAGGGACTCTAATTCAAGATGCGTGTTTGATGGCACTGTATCGCGGATATGAGGCCCCACGTGACCGCTGTTATAAAATATAGTGCAGTTCTTATCAAGCTTTCTGATAAAGGCAGTAAGGTCTTGTTTATACTCTTTCAAAACTTCCTTATCATAATTCAATCTTGTTGCTTCTTTAGTAGGATCTAAACCTTTTTTCAGCATGCCCTCAATAGCGCCATTATTTGCGTTGGCCATAATATGATGAATATCCAAAAAAAGTCCGTCTACAGGAACAGCTTCAAACAAGTCCTTAATGTGGTCTTTCAAAAAATCTATATAAGGAGTTGCCACATCCAGGTGATTATAAAATCCGGGGTGAAAGACATTGCTGTCGCCCATGGCTATAGGCGTTCCATTCCCGTCGCGAACAAGCCACTCCGGATGCTTTTGTGCCGTGTAATAATCCCACTGCACAGTAGTATATATCGGCACACGAATGTTTTGTTTGTGGCAAGCCTCTATTTGTTCTTTCAATAAGTTCCGGTGTGTAAGATGTGGATGTATCCTCTCGGGATGTTTTTTGGAATCATAATATAAATAACCATGATGGCACCGGGCAAAACTTGTAACAGAATTTACACTGGCTTTTTTTAGTGTACTGGCAAATTCTTCCGCATCAAACGACTTAGCCACTTCCTCAATTAACCCACTGGTGTGAAAATCCAGGTGCACTTGTCGAAAGCGCAGAGCCGTCGCAGCGCCCTCGTCCAGGTTATTGAAAGGCGTAGCAATCGCTTTCCTGATGAAGGGGTCAATGAAAACCAAGCCTGCGCCAAGCAGGGAAGTTTGCTTAATAAAATTTCTTCTGTGTGACATATTTATCGTTTTATAGCGAGTAATTAATTTATTATGTTGATGCTACCTGGCAACCACGGTTAACTATTGCGTGCCTATATTTTTGTACATAGGTTTTAAAGCCAAATTTTAACTGTTTTATATTTCCCAGGTAAAAAAAAGCTTCATCTTTTCGATGACTATATTGTGCATAGAACGATGAAGCTGCTACATCTATATCTCCATCTTTATCAAAATATTCAGCCAGCACTTTTGAAACCCCATAGATACGATAAAAAAATTCCTCATTAAACTGTTTTTTCCATTACTGATATGAATGCGGATGCCATGATAGGCTTTACGGATATTAGAATAGTCTGCATTGTCGCCATAAGCAGTGATGATATCTAACTTTCCATCGTGATTAAAATCTGTCATTACCATATCTGTTGTGCCATAGTCCGGCGGAAAACGTAGCACCCTTTGTGTCTCGAATTTTATCCCCCCTTTATTAAATAGCATATATACTGCTTCATCGCCCTGCGCCATAAGGGCAATGATATTGCTTTTCGTTTCTATCAGCTTTTCCTCTTCCGAAACGTTTATGTCAATAGGTATCATCCACCAAACCCATTTTTAAGGCCATAACAGGAATCACCTGGTTTTTCCAAACATTTTTAGTGAGGTACTTTGGTTCCGGATAAAGGTGACAACTACCGCAATACTGATTGAATAAACCTTTCCCTATGATGAGTTTGGATGTTGTACAGAATTTCCAGCACGTATAGTGGCTTGCCTGCGCTTTATAAAAAACCAATAAAACCAGCAAACTTATAAATAAAAAGCAATAAATATCTTTTCCTAAATTTCATTGATCGTCTTAAATGACAGCCGGAGCAGGCAGCAGTTTGTAAACTATTATTTGTGAGCAATTGATTTAAAAATCATCGGGCTTTCACTATTGCTGGAGACCAGCCACAATTTACCGTGAGGCGTGTTTGATCCATGCGCTGTGATTATCTTTTGGGTGTTGCCTATTCTTACTATCTCATTCCATTGGCTATTGATTCCATGAGCTTTTAGTTTTGCACCTTACGGTATTTACAACCCAATAAGCCAGTAATCCCAGGTGCAGGTGGGTCAGCGTGCCTGTATCAGACTTGTGATAAAAGGCCTTAAATCCAAATTGGTTTTCAATGTGCGAAAGGACTTTCTATCTCACGTATGGTGTCGTATATATTCCATATCATTATTTCGTCTTCAAGCAAGAGGGTGGTCCTTAAAAAATACAGTTCCAGCCATGCTTCTTTTTTGGCATATTGTTCTTCATCGTAAAAACCATCTACAATAAAGACTTGATTACCTTTTTTAAATTGAGCGCTCAACTGAACATCCTGAAATGGGTTACCGGTAAATTTTGCACTAAACGATTTCTCAAATATTGACCATTGTTGAACGCTGTCAGAAGGATAGCAGGTCGTGGTAATGAATGACAGGAGACAAAATATAATTTTTTTCATAGAATGTATCGTTATGTCAAATTTCAAGTTTTCCTTTTACAAATTTCTTTTATACAATTCAGGTAAATCTGAGGCCGCGTTGTCAATTATCAATACCCAATCATTGTCAATACCCGAGGTAGGTGGAGTGAATGTTACAAATCCGGTATTATTGAACTCGCCGGCTGACGAAAACGTTCCTTCCCGCGGGTTATACCATGTGGCACTCACTTTTGTACCAGAAATTTTTCTCATTACCACTTTAATCGACTGACCGACTGACAAATAAGCAACAAGAAATGCTCCATCATTGGCTACTGCAGCCCTGATATGGGTGCTGTCTTTTGGATTATTACCATAAATGATTGATTGGTCAGGTATAAGCCTTGAGAAATCACGTAGTTCGAATAATTTACGAATATGTCTGATGTCGATAGCACCAGGGCGATCTATAGATTCACGCCAGTCGTACAAAGCGGGGATCACTACTTTATCGCCTTTTCCAGATATTAAAGGCTGTATCACTGTCAACTCTTCTATCTCCGCCAAGTATCCAGATAATAGGCCTGTCTTTATACCTTTTCCCGAGAAATTCGCCATATACTCCCGCATTTTCGGGGGTAAAAATTACGGGACCTTCGCCTCCGATGACATTGGGCACTTTGTCACCCCAGGTTGGCAACATGCCAATAAACAGCCCCAACTCCTCAGCTTTATTTACAATAAAATCAACATGTTCAAAGTATTTTTCGTTTGGTTGTGTTGGGTCAAGGTTAATTAGTGGTAACTCTCCGTATGCATTAGGCGTTCGTAATCCGTCCAATTCGGCCAATACCACAGCCTGAATTACGGTAAAGCCTTTATCAGCACGGTTTTTTAGGTATTCAGTGGCCTCTTCGCGGTTTAGCTTATGAAAAAGTTCCCATGCAGTATCGCCAAGATACAGAAAGGATTTTCCTTTTTTGTTTCTAAGTAGCGACCGAATTCACTTACTTTGAGAAATTTATTATTTGAAATTTCTCTCTTTAGGCAGCTTAATAAAAAGAGGCTTCCGAATAGAAGAATTATTGGCTTTTTCATATAACAGATACTTTTTTAATGTGAAAATATTTTTGTCAAATGTTACACAAAGGTTTCGGCGATGTGGCGGATATTAAGCACGACACTTCAAACGAAGGATAAATGCAGAACTTTGTACAAATGTTTCTATGAATCACGTCTGTAGCCATAATGGCAAACCGCAGTTACCTGCCTTTTTTCGGTTGTCTTATAAATTTAGAATAATTCTGTATTTTCCATACGCTGTAGTATTAAAGATCATAAATATTTTTTGATTTTTCATTAAGGCTTTCCAATCATAAAATATTGTCGCTGCCTTCCAACCCAATGCCAGCAAAATCAGCTCCCAGAATTATCTTTGGGTTTAAATATTCCAAAGGAGAATCGTGCAAAAAAAAGGTTACCTCTAAGAATATGCCAGTCAGCCGGATTAGCTGAATTAACAATAACTTTAATCAGAATTCGATCATCTTTCAAAGATGGTTTCTCTACTTCTTCCAATTGAAGTATCTCTGGTCCTCCATATTTTGTTTTTGTAAAAGCTTTCATTTGGTTTGTTTGATTTAATTTCTCTGACTGTCTTGTATAACCGCTCACGCCAAGGCGACCTGCTGTGCTGATATTCTGTGTCACGTCAGCCACCATAAGAGAAGACCTCATATTTTCGGTTCGTGCTACTGTCCATCCGTAGCGCTGTCGTGTCGAACTTGCACAAATGTTTGCACTGTAATTTGCGGAGGCTTACAAGCTTTTAGGGTCTCCAGTGTCGGTGTCTTCACCAATCTGCTTAATATAAATGACAGGGCAAAATGCAGGAAAAATAATTTTAAATATAAAAGACACCGTAATTACTGCCTGCTGTTTTGCTTACAATTTTTTGAAAGATGTATTAAAATGGACAATGGCGGGAGAGGATGCCGACCACAGGAGTCAATATTGTAAAGACTACAATAAATTTCAACCTGATGGCTGTTTCGTTTAATATTAAATCAACGGAATTTGCTAACTTCGTTGCATGCCAGCTGTACAATACATACAGAAAGGATTAAACAAATGCGTTAATAAAAAGTATTATCGCACCGTTAAAAATCTAATGTCTTTCTAAAGCGCTTTGTGGTTAAGGGTTGCGCCGCTGCTTTTTAAAGGTTTAGTATGAGGTGATTTGCTGCGCCTCGCCTTTTGGAAAGGCCTGTTGAGTTTGGATTGTGGGTAAGCTTAATACCTGAAGAATTTTATTATTATAATTTGCCAAAACTTAAATTAATAAGCAACAATGTATTCTATTAATAACTTTTATTTACGCAATCGTTGGATGAGCACGCCGATCCAAAAAACAAGAAATAATACAATTGTATACATCCTGTTTATTATTTTTTTTAGTGCATGTACAAACAATAATCAATCCATACCCCTTGAAGATAAATTGATTGCCGATGAATCCGATACATCGCAATGGCTGGCTTATGGCCGCACTCATTCTGAGCAAAGATTCAGCCCCGCAAAACAAATAAATACTGCTACCATCACCCAATTGAAACCAGACTGGTACATAGACCTCCCTGATGACAGGGCACTTGTATCTACACCACTTGTAGTAAATGGTATTCTTTACTTTACAGGAACAGGAAATGTTATAAGAGCAGTGAATGCAGTTACCGGAAAAATAATCTGGACATTCAATCCTGAACTGGCAAAACACATCAGTAACAGTAAAAAAAGAGGCTGGACACAAAGTCGGGGTATCTCCTATTATAATGGAAAAATTTTTACCGCCACCTGGGAAGGCCGCCTGATTGCAATTGACGCTAAAACAGGCAAACAAATATGGAGTGTATTGACCATTGACCCCGATAAGCACCTATATATAACCGGGGCGCCCAAAGCATTTAAAGGAAAAGTGATTATAGGAAACGGCGGTTCAGAAGGTGGCCCTACCCGGGGATATGTAACTGCTTATGATGCGGAAACAGGCAAGCAATCATGGCGCTTTTACATTGTGCCTGGCAACCCCGCTGATGGTTTTGAAAATGAAGCCATGAAAATGGCATCCGGCACATGGAACGGAGAGTGGTGGAAATATGGTGGTGGCGGCAATGCCTGGCACGGCTTTACTTATGATCCTGATTTGAATTTGCTTTATATCGGTACAGGCAATGGGGGACCATGGAACCAAAAAGTAAGAAGCGCAGGTGGTGGAGATAACCTTTTTCTTTGTTCCATTGTTGCGCTTGATCCAGATACAGGCGAATACAAATGGCATTATCAAACCACTCCCGGTGATAGTTGGGACTATAACTCCTGTATGGATATTGTGCTCACCGATTTGATGATTGATGGAAAAAAAATAAAAGCCATCCTGCATGCACCAAAAAATGGATTTTTTTATGTAATCAACCGGGAGACAGGAAAACTTATTTCTGCAAAACCATTTGTCGAAACCACCTGGGCTTCCTCAGTTGACAGCGCAACCGGCCGCCCCGTCATCCTTCCTAATGCAAGATATGACACAGGCAAAGCCATCATTACACCAGGCCCACATGGCGCTCATAGCTGGCATGCTATGTCATACAACCCCATTACAGGATTAGCATATATACCTACCATTCATGATGCCGTAGAGTTTACATCAAAAAGTATTGACTTTAACGAGTGGAAATTAAACCCTTCGAAAGGGGGCA
Source organism: Chitinophagales bacterium (assembly GCA_038213285.1). Lineage (GTDB taxonomy): Bacteria > Bacteroidota > Bacteroidia > Chitinophagales > Chitinophagaceae > Ferruginibacter. The sequence goes on along the minus strand of JBBQTL010000119.1, from coordinate 2,250 downwards.
CTGCTGTTAATATGAACGATGCGGTGAAACAGCCGCGGTCATATCCGGGTTCATTGCAGGCATGGGATCCGATAACACAAAAATTGGTGTGGTCAGTTCCTCAAAGCGAACTATGGAACGGAGGCACATTAACCACTGCAGGCAACCTGGTTTTCCAGGGAAGGGCTGACGGAAAATTTGTTGCTTACGACGCTTCCTCAGGAAAAACGCTCTGGACATTTGATGCAGGCCTGGGTATTTCTGCGCCTCCTATTACTTATAGCATTAATGGCATTCAGTACATTGCACTCCTGGTGGGATGGGGAGGAGCTTTTGCAGGGGTTGGCAATAAAAGTTTAGGGTGGGACTATCAAAAACAAATGAGGCGGCTCATCGTTTTTTCGCTTGAAGGAAAGGCGATCATCCCTCCACAGCCGCCGCCGTTTTTTCCAACACCAATTGATGATCCAAATTTTAAAATTGACAATACATTGGCAAAACAGGGAGCTCAATTATATTGGCAATGTTTCGCCTGCCACGGCGGGGATGTTGTTGCTAAGGGGATGGCACCTGATTTAAGGGCATCTCCTATCCCGCTGAACCTGTCAATATTTACTGCAGTGGTGAAAAATGGGGCAAAAGTAAATATGGGCATGCCTGCATTTTCTCAATTTTCAGATATGCAATTGGTGGCGCTTATGAATTATATAAGAGAAACGGCGAAGAAAACAAAAGCAACGGATAAGGCGAGGGTGGGGTATTAATCACAACGATTCCTTTTGGGCGCCTAACTAAGTCCGGCGTCAAACCCGTTACTACTCTACAAGTTCATTTTGCATGATACAAAAAGAACCTGTTATTTCCGTATCTGAAACTATTTCGGCATATCCCACATAGTAGTTCTGAGCGTGAGATTAATTCAGGCAACTCTTGCATAATTGCATAATTATAAAAGATCTCACGACATTTAGCATGAAATCTATTGAATAAAAGTCTTTGAATTTGTGCCTGTGTTTATATGGCGTCATCAATAAAGTAGTTGCAACTATTCAAGAGAAAATTATTTCTATCTATCGAATTTATTCTCTGCTCATATTTTTGCACAACACTATCATTAAAAGCACTTTCCAATTTAAATTGTGCTGTGAGGATCATAGAAAGCCAGTCACTTCCCGTACTTAAGGAAATGGAAGAATGAATGACTGCCGAATATAAAGAACGGCAACTCACAGGTACTATCAGAGCAATCGAATGTGATAGTCTGGATGTCAGGATTTTGATTAAAGCAGCATCAAAGTAAGATTTAGAAATGTTGATACCAATAAAGTTTTTTAATACCTTGCTCATTTTATTAGTTCTTTAAAAAGTGAATGAATCAACCTGATTTTTGAACATCAATCAAGACCATGCTAATGGGCCTTAAAGCCCGATTTTCTATTTGATACCTGTTCAAAAAAACCAGCATAAGATTAGAACACGGCCCAGGCCTGAAACTTTGTCCACGCATAATTCGCTTATACTGGCAGGTTGTTTCATAAAATTAATTATTCACTTTTCCACAGAAATAAATAAAGAAAAAAGTAGCAAAAAAAAATGATAATAATAGTAGTATTCTTAAATAATACTCTGAAAACAAATCTAAAGGTTCCTGCTACGCACAAGGCCAGAAAAGGATACACGGCTTGAACCCTAATTGAAACGGTTTCTATAGCCTCCGCCATGTCTTAAGCAATAACAACAAGCTTAGCAAAAGCATATTCCTGTTATCGAAAACTCCAATATAACATTACCCCCTCTACCGTGCAGTTCTGTACAACTGAGGCTTCATCGGGTGCCATAACCAACCTCCACTACTTCATCTTGTATTTTTACGTCCGTACCATAATTTTGATGATTCTTTTGAGTTTATTACATCCTGTCCAAAAACGGTGCTTTTCAATATTAAAGTGAATAATATCAGCACAATAAGGATTTGCTGCTCTATTTCAGCCTCCGTTTTTACGGCAATATATTTAGGGGCTTTGCTCTCATCTTTATACCAACCGGGGTCATCTTTTTTTTGTTTAAACCGGTTTATCCATTGGTGTACCCATTTGCGGCTTTTACCAAAAGAATGCGCAATCTTTGAATTTTTCTCACCCAATAAATGACGATTAATCGCCTCTTGCCTTTGTTCATACTCATTCATAACTATTTTTATGTGAGTATCAACATTTTATGTCAAAGAACTGTAAAAAGTGTCACCTATGTTGTGCTACGACTAAAAGTGTA
>JBBQTL010000118.1:0-17197 GCA_038213285.1 Chitinophagales bacterium | reverse complement strand
TAATCAGAACTAAACCCAGGATGAACCCTGAGACGGTATACTTCACAACACCATTATATTGGTAGTTTTTCATGGTCGTTTTATTAATTGGATTGTTGTCCGGCATTTAAGCAATTTAACCACACTTTTTCTATCTCTTCCGGATGAACTTCCTGCCTTTCCTGTTTATTCGGAATGGAGGGCCATTACTTTTCTTTCTGCCTTATCCCAGGTTGCCTTTTGCCTGCCCGATAAAAATCGTTGCAATCCTGCCAGTACCGCATAATTCATAATACAAAAATAGTAAGGTACAAATACAGGTTTAAACCTCAGCTTCCTGTTTTCCAACGCAAAACCCACCAGGGCTGCACTGTAAAAAATAACCTGGGCTGCCATCAACAACTGGTAAAATTCATTTCCATCCATCCCCATCCATATATTTAAAATAAACATTGCTATCAACAGAAAAGGGGTAATGGTCCATCTTAATACCCGGTGTGATACATACTGAAAAAATAATAAAGGAGTCTTCAGCAAACTAAGCTTGCCGGAAAGGCGGTTGATGGATTGCCATCCACCTGCACAGATGCGTACTTTTCGTTTCAACTCTTCCATTACATTGGTAGAAGCTGTTTCCACAGCGTATGCTTCTGGTTCGTATACGATTTTATAGCCCGCTGCGGCCATTAGCATGGATTGCATAAAATCATCCAGTAAGGTATCTTCCGGCAAATCGCGGTACAATGAAGTTCTGAATGCAACCAATTCGCCTGCTGCACCTACTGCAGAGTATAATTCAGAATCGAGTTTTTTTAACAGCGATTCGTATTTCCAGTAAATGCCTTCGCCGGCAGCACTTGCGCTATCGGCTTTATCACTGATAATTCGCTTTTCCCCCGACACACAACCTGTTTTATCATCTGCAAAATGCTTCACAATATTTCTCACTGCTGCTGTGTTCAACATGGTATTGGCATCAGAAAAAATTACAAAAGGAGTTTTAACAAATTTCATCGCCCTGTTTTCAGCAGCAGTTTTGCCGGCACGCCTGTCTTTATGCAATACTTCTATTTCCGGCCAGGTTTTAAGCAATTTTACACTATTATCGGTAGAGCCGTCTGTTATAAAAACAACCGTTAGTTTTTCAGACGGATAATCCAATTTTTTGCAATTAGCAATTTTGTCCGCCAGGATATCCATCTCGTTAAAGCAGGGAATCACCAGGGTTATTGCAGGTTCAAATAAAACCCCGCCATCTTTTATGGAGGGATGGGTGATGCGTTTTATCCTTACCATCATATAAAGGATAAAACCATACCCAAGAAAGGCATAAAAAACAATGCTGAAGGATGCCCAAAAAATAATTTCAATCCAACTCATAACTAAATTCTTATAAGGGTGGTAAACAAGGTAATACGGGCAACGAAAATAAATCCCATTACAGAGCATAACGATGTTCTCATTAATAAATTGCATCTCATGAAAGGTTAGTTTTGGTATTTTTCCGAATTAACCGGCACATGATTACAATTTAATTTTAAATATGGTGTTTAATATACAAAATCGGTTACCGGAGTAAGGCTAAGTATAAATGATGAAACTGGTGTAATAAAATAACCAGTACGTCAATTTATGATTAACACAATACCAGCACAAATTTGTGTACCTAATTCATAAGCATTATTGTATGATCAATTTAAGTTTACCCGCGTGGGTATCGCAGATATTACAAAAACCCCTTCGGATAAAGGAATACCCGGATAAAGAAATAGTATTATTAAAACAAAAGCTTGCCAGGTTCAACCCTCGAAACCCATTGGTTAGTGTGGTTATTCCTGCCTGGAACGAAGAAGAAGGCATACTGCATACGCTGCTTTCGCTGGCCAATTCCAATACAGATTACGAAACAGAATTGATTGTTGTAGACAATAATTCCACTGACGGTACTGCCGCCCTGTTGAAACAACTGGGCATAAAAACACTGCTGGAAACCAAACAGGGAGTTGGAAATGCCCGAACCTGTGGCCTGCACAATGCAAGAGGCAAATTTATTTTAACCGGCGACAGTGATACCTTATATCCGCCAGGCTGGATTAGTGCGATGATCAGCGCCCTGCTGGAGGATGAAAAAACATATTGCGTGCATGGCAGTTATTCATTTTTGCCAGGCACCCATACATCCAGGTGGCAATATGGATGTTACGAACTAATGAGCGGCGTCATTATCCGGAAAAAAGAAAAGACTGCACCATTTCTAAACGTGCTGGGCTTTAATTGTGGTTTTATTCGTCAAAAAGGAATCGATGTAAATGGGTATGATATAGAAACCCAACGCATTGGCAGGGGCGCTGCTGGAGTAGCAGAAGGAAACGCGACCGAAGACGGCATGATGGCACTCCGTCTTCAACAGGCAGGAGGTAAAATAAAAGCGGTTCATAATATCGACGCAAGAGTATGGACAAGCGACCGGCGTATTCAAATGGATGGGGGACTTACCAAAGCATTGAACCTGCGTATTAAAAAACATCTTCTTAAAAAATAACCTGTTATACATGTCTGTGGTGCAAACGATCAAATCTAATCCTTCGTTAAAAAAACTGGTGCACTGGTGCCTCATACCTAAACACCAGGCCAGGCCACGTACCTGGGTAAAATGGTTCGTGAATCCTTTTTATCATACCAAAGGAAAAGGCTCAGTTATTTGCAGGCGCACAAGAGTGGACGTGTTGCCCTTTCAACCATTTACCCTGGGCGATTACAGTACGGTAGAAGATTTTTCAACGATCAATAATGGAGTGGGTCCGGTGCATATCGGCAACAATTCAAGAATTGGAATGGGCAACGTAGTGATTGGCCCGGTTACCATCGGAAACAACGTGATACTTGCCCAGAACATTGTAATGAGCGGATTGAATCATAATTATACCAATATTGATATACCGATATACCTGCAGGGCGAAACAGTAGCCGCTATCACCATTGAAGACGATTGCTGGATTGGCGCCAACGTGGTAATTACAGCAGGCGTGAATATTGGCAAACATAGCGTAGTAGCCGGCGGAGCAGTGGTTACCAAAAATGTTCCGCCTTACAGTGTAGTGGTTGGCAACCCTGCCAGGGTGGTTAAACAATATAATGCAGAAACCCATTGTTGGGAAAAGGTTTGAGGTTGAAGGTTGATGGTTGATGGTTTGATGGTTGAAGGTTTAGAACCTTTCTTTGTTTAGGCTAGCCATACCTTTCTTTCGAATTTTGGAGGCTATTTTTATTTTCATTTTCCAGGTTTACATTTCCGGGCAGATATATTTCACCCTACAAATATTGCCAGGATGGTTATGCCAAATCCGATAAGTAACGGATGCATATTCAGCGTTGGAGCTCCTGCCAACTATATTCTTAAAAGAAAATTACACTTTAGTCCAAAGTTGAAATTGGATAACGAAACATCTCAGACTTTAGGATATCCACATTCGATCAATAAGGTTGAAAAAGCGATATAATTTGTGCATAATTACAGGAGAAAAAACAAACTGTTTCAATTATCTTTCGAATAATTTGGGAATCCCGATATTATTTTTTGACCAATAATTTAGCAGGCAATGAAAAAACAAGATGCAATAAAAATATTTGAAGATAAAAAAGTAAGAACCATTTGGGATGAAGATCAAGAGAAATGGTACTTTTCAATAGTTGATGTAATTGAAGTTTTAACCAATAGCCCTAACCCACCGGTTTATTGGAGGGTAATGAAAAAAAGGCTAAAAGACGAGGGAAATGAAACCGTTACAAATTGTAACGGTTTGAAAATGCGGGCAGCAGATGGTAAAATGCGTATTGACCGATATCGCCGATACAGAACAGCTTTTCAGGCTGATACAATCTATACCATCGCCCAAAGCAGAACCCTTTAAAATGTGGCTGGCCCAGATTGCCTCAGAGCGCTTGGATGAAATGCAGGATCCTGAACTGACCATCGACAGGGCCTTGGAACAATACTTGCAATTGGGCTATTCGGAAAACTGGATTAACCAACGCTTGAAAAGCATTGAAATCCGAAAAGAACTTACGGATGAATGGAAAAAAGAGGCGTAAAAGAGGGCGTTCAATTTGCTACCCTTACCGATATCATCACCCAGGCATTGGCAGATAAAACCACCAAAGAATATAAAATATTAAAGGGATTAAAAAGGAAAACCTGCGGGATAATATGACCAATACGGAATTGATTTTGAATATGCTTGCTGAAGCATCCACTAAAGACATTTCGCAGGCTGTAAAACCCGAAACCTTTGAAGACAGTAAAAAGGTGGCTAAGCAAGGTGGTAATGTAGCAAACGTGGCCAGGCAGGAATTAGAAGTAAGAACCGGCAAAAAAGTTGTATCAGCTTTAAATGCCAAATCAGCACTACCTGAAAACCACCCCAAAAAAGGACTAATTGAAAAAAAGCCTAAAAAATAATGCAACAGTAAAATGGATATAATAATTACCCGGAATTAATCATTCATAACCGGGGAATAATTTGATTTTTTTCGATCCTGCACAGTCCCCATCATTTTTTCATACACCTCCATTAATGATTTAATACTATTGGCCCAGGTAAATTGGCCGGCCCGGCTCTTGCCTGATTCAATCAGTTTATTTCGCAGCGGAAAGTTGGTAAGTAATACCACTGACTGGGCTACGAGTTGTTCCGGTATCAACGGGTTAACATACAGAGCCGCTTCACCAGCAATTTCAGGCATTACACTCATGTTGGAAGTAATTACAGGTGTACCACCAGCCATCGCTTCCACAAGGGGTAAACCGAACCCCTCACTTAAAGAAGGAAACCAAAGCATTGTTGCACCCTGGTACAGAACAGGCAGGTCTGTATAATCAATATATCCCACCCGGTGAATACGATGAGCATATTCACCAGCACCACAGGCAACGATCTTTTTTTCGAGCTGATCGGTTGACAAGCCCTTTATCACGAGCTTATGATTATATTCTGGATATTGCTTACAGAAAAGGGCAAACGCTTTTAGAACACCCGCCGTATTTTTCCTGGGTTCGGTATTGGCTAAAAAGAAAATATATGAAAAACCATCGATGCCATATTTTTTTCCAACAGCCTGTATTCTTACCGGAGCAATGGCTTCAAAAAATCTTTCATCCGCACCATTGTACACCACGGATACTTTGGCCGGGGATACGTTTAATCTTTTAATAATCACCTGGCGCTGAAACTCAGACACCGTGATAATATGCTTTGCTCTTTTGGCTACAATGGGAACTACCATGCTGCGGTATACATTACCAAAGCGCTGGTACAAACTACCTCCATCTTTCTTAAACAAATAATTTTGCTCCAGGAAGATGAGATCGTGTATAGTTACAAGCAACGGCATGCTTCCCCACACCGGTGCTGTATTACCCGTACAATGGAGTACGCAGTTTTTTTGCAGGCGAATAAACCGGGGTAGTATCCATTGTTCCCATAATGGATAAAACGCACTTTTTAATGTTTGTACCAGCAAGTTTGAATTCTTAGTCAGGCAATGATCTTCATCCTCTTTAACCAGAACGGTGATGCCATAACCAGTCTCTACTTTTTTTAACCGTTGCAATAACTCAAGCGCTACCACATCCATCCCATGTTTTTGTTTTCTGAACAACCGTTGCGCTTCGATATATAATATTTTCCTTTCCATCATTTATTTTATTACACGAATTATAAAAACCGATCCGATAGCAATTAGATTACACGAATTAAAACAGTGCTTATGACTAATTCGTCTAATCACATTGAGTCATTTTATTCTTCATTATTAATACTTTTCCGGCCTTTTAAAATGGGCATTGGCTTTGGTTTTCAGGCCATTTTTAAACCCCCACACCAGGCAGATGATTACGGGTATTGCAATGATACTCCAGGGCATGGTTATATATTTTTAATTTCCGCTTCACCATGCGGTGTATGAATAAATTGCTTGCGGGCTTTGCCAATATGTGTCATTGCCTTTAGCATGGAGAACAAGGCGCCTGGTATTTGCATAAAAGCCATCAGTAATTGTTTATTATACCACCTTGCGGGGATGCCCATTAATAATGCTGCTGCAAGCGCAATGAACAAGCCGATACTAAACAACAAAAGCCCTGGTGCAAACAGCAACACCCACAACAGCCACAAAATCAAAACGGCAACCAGCATTACCCGGGGAAACAAATAGGTTTGAAATACCTTATTAAAAAAACCGATGTTTCCTCTAAACAATTGAAACCATCCTTCTATAAAATACTTTTCAAAAAACTCAACCTGTGTTGCCAGCCACCGGCTTCTTTGTTTGCTGAATACATCGGATTTTGCCACTTTTTCATCATACACAAATGCACCATCAAGAAAGGCCACTTTTTTCCTTTGCCGTACAATTCTAAATTCCAGTTCCTTATCCTCACCGGAGGTATCACCAATATCCTGCAACAGCGATACAAACAATTCCCAGTCGAAGGCCATGCCACTGCCAATCAGTGCAGATGGCATACCAACGGCAACATGACCACGACGAAAAATATGATTATTGATTTCCTCGGTACAGGCATCCAGGAAGGCGAAAGATGTTTGGAAATTTTTAGCCGTGCGATGCCCCTGTACTACTTCGTACCCTTGTTCAAAGGCATTGTTAACCGCATGTAAAAATCCATGCGCCATGTGATTATCTGCATCGAGTATCAACACAATATCAACCGGATCGTGTGCGGTAGCTTCAATCGCTTTTTGGAGTGCCTTTCCCTTGGTACTTTTTTCAAAACTTACTTCTACCACTTTCATTGGCAAGTTCCTCAAAGCGGCCAAAGTAGTTACACTAAATGAATCGGCGATGATCACCACTTCAAATAAACCGGCGGGATAATTTTGGCTGATAGCGCTTTTCGCAGTAGCAATGATAACCGTATCTTCTTTATACCCGGGTATGAAAATTCGAATCCGGCGGAGCGTTTGAGCTTGTTGAAAAAGAGTTGGCCTTTTAATTTTCCCCGCAATGGAAAAAAACAATAGATACGCTACCTGGATGGTAAGATAAGCAAGTATGCAATATTGAATAATTAAGCCGGTTTGGTGCAACATAATGATATATATTTTTAGCTGTTAACCTGTATTGTGTTTATTAAGGAAGATGAATGTGTTGCCGGCTCTTTGAAAGGGTCATTCCGCATATTCCATACCAGGGCCTTCCATATTGCAATGCTATGCCTCCACTCCTTTTTTAAGGCATGCTTTATTATATGAACCGGTGCAGCAATTAAAATAAAAAAAGAAGCTGCTATCAATAACCTGCTTGCCTTATAATTTCGCCGAACATATAACAAACGGTTCCTGTATAAATAGAAAGTTTTGAAAGGAGAATTTTTTCCGGTAGATACTGATTCTTTGTGAAAAACCTCAGCAATACCCACATAATGAATTTCGTAACCTGCTTTTTTAAATCTTGCCGCCCAGTCTAACTCTTCGTAGTATAAAAAAAACAATTCACTCATCAGACCCACCTTTTTTATTAAATAGGATGGAATCATCATGGCTGCACCATTGGGCAGGTCTGTTTTCCGGGTATCGTTATATTGTCCGTCGTCTTTTTGCAGGTAACCGATATCGTAACTCCGGCTGGTTAACGGATGTAAACCTACCCCACCTGCATACTGAATCGTATCGGGCATGGAATGGTATTTAATTTTAGGACAAGCTATTCCACACTGCGGATGCTGCTGCAAATAGTCAACCAGTTCAGTAACAAGACCCGGCGTTATTTCGGTATCATTGTTTAACAAAAAAACATATTCACCTTTTGCAAAGTGCAGGCCGATATTATTTCCACCCGCAAATCCTACATTAGCCGGCGATGTGATATGTGTAATAAAGGGATAATCTTTCTTTAAATAAACGGAAGAATATTGCGGCGATGCATTGTCCACTACAATCACTTCCCAGTTTGGATAATTGAGCAGGGAAAGCGAACGGAGCATTGCACCGGTTACTTGCGGTGTATTGTAATTGATGCTGACGATAGAAACGAGGGGGGCCTTCATGCTTCAATGGTTTTAGGTACTGGTGTATCCCACCGGGTGCTCATCCATATTAACGCCCAACTGATATATACTATTGCAGAAGATGGTAAGGCATTCATTACTTCATTGCCATAACTACATAGCAGTATCCCCCCGGCTCCACCGCAAAGTGCACACAACTGGTTTCGCAAAACCGGATCACGGGTATTCCATATTATGCCCGCCGATTTACCGAGGATGTACAACATAATGCCAAACCACAGTATAAAGCCTGTAACGCCATACATGGCCCATATTTTTACATACAAACTATCGGGTGGAATACCAGCCGTAACTATATGTTGGTTGTATGTAGTACCCCATTGCCCGATAGTGCCTACACCGGTACCAAATGGTTTGGTGCTCAGCATATCTTTTAATATCCGCTGGTTATACAATCTTACCTGTAAAGAAGGGTCATTGGGATCTAATGCAGAACGCAACCGGTTGATCTGGTCGCTTCCACTACCGATAGAGGTAAACTTAAGCATCCCCAAAAACGCAAGGCCGGCAAGGCCACCCAATACTAAAATTTTAACCTGCTTGCTCAGTACCAAGAAAATAAAACCGCCACCCACAATGCCTGCTAAAGCACCACGGGTACCGGAAATGAGCATTCCGTAAAAAATAAACACCCCTGCTATGCCATACCCTATTTTTTTTGATAAGGTATGGGGACCAATGGCCAGTATAAAACACATGATGGCCAATTGCGCCTGCGATGCGCCAAATTGCCCCGCTTCAGAATAATAGGAAAACACCCTTAGCTTACCGAAAAGGATATGCGTTTTATGAGCGCCTGCAGCAAGCCACCTGCTTTCGGCTGCATCTACACCAAAATACAATTGCTTCATTCCATACAAAGCGCCCATTAATGAAAGCAAGATGATGATGTTTAAAAAGAGCTGGATATCTGATTTTTTATTAAAAACCAACATGGTTAAAGGAACGGTTAAAATCCAGTATAAAGTTGCGGAACGCATTTCCTGCAGCCAGCCTACCATATTGGGCCGCTCCGGGTTGCCAATTTGCAAAACGGTTAAAATAAACCACACCACTGCGAGCCATACCAAATCATTGTGAAGTTGCCTGTACCTGTACCTACCAGCCCGGTAAAAAATAATCCCCATCCAGGTTAGTATCAGCAATGCATCCACACCAAGGCCAAATTGCGGGCCTTCGATATGCTTGCCGAGCGTAGGCATCAAAAAACAATAAAAAATAAATGTTATTAAACCAATGCGGGGAAACAGGAAAACCAGGATGAGAAAGCCGGTTGCAAAAGGCAAAATAATCAACAGGGCAGCAATAGCAATGCCCTTTCCGGCAATTAACCAACCAAAAAAAGCAGCCAGCAATATACCGGGCAATAACCAAAAGTTTTTGGTAAAATGATTGCCGGAGTCATAAAATAAATTCTTTTCCATTAAGAGCCTCCCTGTTAACCGGAAGCGGGTGAACGGTTATTTTATATAAATTGAACATTTTAACAACAATAATAATTCTCTCTTAAAAGGTATACCGGGTAATTAAAATGCATGTACGCTATCTGATTAAATGACGGTTAGTTTGGGCGTTTACTTAACCGATCGTTTTTTTATTACCAAATTCAAAATTAAACAATCACTTTATAAACCACCGGAAAAAGAATCTTCTTTTTGGCACTTCCCCAATAAATTCTTCTGCAAAAACCGTGTCCACCCCATTTAGTATAAGCGAGGGTTGATTACCGGTTGTTTTGTTAAACAAGTTAAGCAATTCTTTGTCAACCCTGCTCCATATCCTGTTGGCCCTGCATACCAGGAATGTATGATTTAAGGGTGGCAACATACCCGGCTTTATCAGCAAGGAATCAAGCGGAGGAAACTCCATCAATAAGATATCACCTGTAGTTGCAAAAGAAGTGCTGCTATTAATCCACACCTGCCTTTCCACCTTGTAATTCAGGCTGGTAAGTTCTTTGTAAAACAAATCGATCATCGTTGATTTGCCTTCCTTATTTTGAACGCTCAGCACACCGATGATAACCGGCATACGGGTAGTATCAACACGGGAGAGTAATTGTTGTATTAACCGCAAATTGGCCTTTGCTAAAAATGGAGGATTTGCATTCAGCAAGGGATAAATGCCCAACAATGGCAATCCAACTAATTTCCTTGCCCGTTCAGGGTGCTGTAATGTTTGATTGATCAGTGCCTTTGCAAGGATAAAAACCAGCACCAAAATGAAGCCCACCATAAAACCAACCACTATCAGCAGCTTGCGTTTGGAGGTGTTTGCCTTTACAGGCAGGTAGGGTGGATCTACGATATTCATTTTAGTAGTCAGCTCATTATTTTGCTGGGTAAGTTTAGCTGTGTTTAAACCATGTAGCAATTCAAGATATTCTTGTTCAGAAACATTGATCTGGCGTTCAATTTGTTTAAGAATGGCTCCCAATGGTGCAAACTTCCGGTACTCCTGCTGAAACTCCGCTTTACGCTTGTCCATTACTGTGAGCCTGGCTTTACTTTGCTCAAATTGAAGGGTTGTTTTCAGCCACTCATCTAATACACCTTTGGTGGGTATGCCATTGGGGGTATTGGTTTGGGAATACAGATTATTAACAGACTTCTGTAATCTTTTATCGAGTAGGGCCGCCACGTTGCGCAGGCTATCTATCTCCTGGTGATGGCTGGCATCCTTTGCACCTACTATTTCACCTACGGCTATCTTGCTGTATAAATCGGATAACTGTTCCCTTTCTTTTAAAATAGCTGAACCATATTCATTTTGATACAACCGGCCTTTTATATTTTCATTTACCTTTTCCAACGATTTACTGCTGGCCATTTTGTCCATTTCAAGGGTATGATCCAGGGCATATAAATTTTCTCTTTCTCCTGCAACCGCCTTTGTTTGTTCGTAATAATTGATGATATCATTTTTCTTATTAAATTCCATGAAGCGTTGCTCCGCTTCGTTCAATTTTACAGATGCCTCCTCGGTTTTAGTTTCAAAATAATTAACTACCGATTCCGACTGGCCTTCCTTTAGTTTGCGATGCTTCTCTATAAATGATGTTTCCAGTAATTCCAATGTATGTTTACATATTACCGCATCATTGGTATAGTATGAAATTTTTATCAGGTCGCTGTTATTAATTCTTTCCGATTTAATATTGGCCATTGCATCCAGCGAATAATATGGATTGTCTGAATTAACCAGTTTATAAATCAAATTGGTATCGCCGCTTATCATGTGCTGGTGCAATGAAATAATGGTTTCCTCCAGTGTGGGTTTTACCAATTTTATGCGAATGCCAGCAGGCACTAGTTTTCCCAGTTCATCATAAGCACTCCATGATAGTAATGCAGGATCATGTTTTTTAATCTGCAGGTGACGGGCCAGTAAACCCAATGCAACTTCCTGCCTGGTTTCCCTTGAATTAATTAAGGACAACAAATTATCGAATGCGTTACTGGTAGCAAAATAATCGGCCTTGGTGCTACCACTCAGGCTATAGCCCGAAGCAATGCCCGTATAAATTACCGACTCAGAAGAATACACTTTTTTTTCCCAGCGGGTAAAATAAAAAATGGAGCCCGCAATTATACTCGGGATAAGCACCAGCCAAAGGAGATTTTTTAATATTAACCTTATAAAATATATAAACCTCATTTAACCTGCATGATTAATGTTGATAAATTAGTACCTGTATAAGCCTCCAGTTGCATATAGGTGAGCTGAAACCTGTTTACGTTTGTTTCAAATTCGATGATTGATTTATTGTAAATATCCAATACCCTCGATACCTGGTCCACCGTGATCTGCCCATTTAAAAAGTCCTTTTCGGCCATGGTATTATTGATTTGTGCGCTCTGTTTATTTTTACTGCTGATAACCACCAGCTTTTGGGATAATTTAAAATCCTGGTACAATCTGATAACTTCCTGCCGAATGAAAAGCGCAGCCTTATCTTTTTCTGCGACGGCCATATTCACCTGCGATTGCCCTGCTTTGATGATACTTTTTCGATTGATCAGGTGCGTGATTGGCAACTGTATGCCAACCCCCACGTTGTAAAAACTGTTTTGTGCTGTGGTGAAATTATTACCGCCAATGGTGCCCGACTGGTTACTGATTGCCGAAATATTGGTTCCATAATTATAGGATGATACCATGGAAAACGCACTGTAAACAATATTTTTACTAATCCGGAGATTAGCCGCTGCATAGTCTTCATTACTGCCAATCCTTCGTACTTCCGGTGAATACTTAATGGCAGAATCAATTAAGATGGGTAATAACTGATCGGAGGTTAAAGCCTTTACCAGTAATGAATCTGCTAATACCGACTGCGCATTTGCGACACAATTGAATAGGAGCGAACATGAAATCAATATAGTAACGGCAAATGGTGTACACCTGATCATTTGTTGGATTTTAAACATTTTCGGACTGAAACAATGCAGGAACAGTTCTCATTATAAGCCGGATGTCATTTCCGAAACTATGTGTCTTTGCATAATTATTATCTAAATTCAATCTTTCTTCCTCAGACATTTCTCCCCTGCCCCGTTTTTCTACCTGCCACAAACCGGTAATACCCGCCGGAGCCATAAAACGAAGTGCGTATTTATCTGTAGTAATTTTTTCCGCTTCATATAAAGGCAAGGGCCTGTTTCCAACAATCGACATATCACCAATAAAAACATTCCATAACTGGGGCAGTTCATCCATGCTGGTATTCCTTATAAAATTGCCTACCCTCGTAATTCTCGGATCGTTCTTTATTTTAATAAAGGCCGAATCGAGGTTACTTTCCTTATGTTTGTTATGTAAAATTTCGCAAACTATTTTATTATCAGCATACAATGGGTTTCGGCAACCGGTACCTGCCTGTTCGCAAAACTCACATAATTCCTTTACCGTTTCATTGGCAGGTTCAGCAGATGATTTTGCACTATTGTATTGATTCAGGTGCGACAAATCTTTTAACCTGGCATCCGCCCCTGTAAACATGGAACGAAATTTATAAAATTTAAACACACGGTAACCAGAGCCTACCCTTAATGAATAATAGAAAACAGCACCTTTAGACTCAAGCCTGATTAATATTGCGATTATTAGAAAAAGCGGGCTTAACATCAATAAAGCAAGGCCCGAAAAAGTGATATCGAAAATACGTTTTATCAACGGAAGCCTGTAAGAGGCAGCAGGCACTTTCGTTTTAACTTTATTATTATAATTTTCCACCAGGTAAGGCACTCTTATTTTTAGTGCTCTTTCATCAACCGGTCTTGAAAATATGTCCGCAATATTTCCACTCATTGCCAACCTCCGCTGATCGTTATCAATCTGATCCACGATTACCATAAACGGGATTTTACCATACCCAAAATTATTCAGGATCTTACGCAACGGAATTCCGTTAGCACCCTGCAACTCATCTTCCGTAATAATCGCTTTGTACCCGGTTGATTTTTCCATGGCAGCATGTAATGCCAGGCCGTTTTTAAACACATCCACCTCAAATAAACCACCCAGTGCGGCTTTTATTTGGTCGGCAGTTGCAGGATAATTGCTAATTACAGCAACTTTTCTATCGTTCGTTTTCATTGGAGTACGTTGTATGTTTGTTTTTTGCCTATGCGGCGAAGTATTCCATTAACTCTTGCAGAAAGTTCTCTTGGATTAAAAGGCTTTACCATAAAATCATCCGCACCTGATTCAAGACAGCGGATTTTATTTTCGGTACTATCACTGCCAGACAACATTACCATTGGAATATTTTGCAAAAAGCCACTTGACCGTACCTGGTCAATGAATGTATATCCATCCATCTCCGGCATATTGATATCGGCGATTATGATATCAGGAATATTGCCTTCCTGCATCCAGGCCAATGCTTCTTTACCATTGCCCTTGGTTATTACGGAAAACCCATCTTTAAAATAATGTTGTAAAATGAGTTGAATGGATACTTCGTCATCAATTGCAAGCAACGATAGTTGAGGGGTAGGCTGGATCATGGATTGTAAGAATTTAACCTTCGCAAATAATACCTATTTATTAAGCATTACGTAGCGGGTGCTTGGTGAAAATATGTGTCGTACATACAACGTATAAACACTATAGTTATTATACCCGGCTTTTAATCTGTTGGGTTGTAAAAAATAACTTACCTCTTTTATAGTAAAACATCCACAATAGGTTAAGCATGCCCTTGACCTTTAACTTAAGTAAGTAATGTTTTGTAAAACCAATAACCGATGTGAAACGAGGTGTGCGGAATGATAAAAAAATGAATACTTAATTGCTTACCAGCACCGGATAGCAGTATATTGGCTGTTGTTATTTTAGATGAGATAGAAAAAAGAAGATCATCAATAAGTGTATTGAATCAGATAAATGGAGCATACTTTTTTTTCAATGCCTGCCACATTAAAAGAAATGCAGGTATTCCCGGCATTTTATAGATTGGTTGTATTGTATTTTTTAAACCGAACGATATTATTCCTTTGTAATAATTCTTTGACACGGCGAATTTTAGTTAACACCATTTCAATATTCTTCACATCATTTTCACCCTTTACAAAATAATCAAATGCGCCGTATTTCAATGACTGTATCACTGTTTCCACTTCATCGGGCCAACAAATAAATATCATATAAATATCCGGGTTATGACGTTTGATAATTTTCAATACCTCCAACCCTTTTAAAAAGTCGGAACCATGATTATAAAAAATAATATCTGGTGGCGACTGCATGTTTTCTAAACAGGTAACCGGGTCATTAAAAGTTGAAATGTCAACATAGCCAAGATTATAAAGATGCTGCTGGAATAAATGCATATAAAACATATCATCATCCAGTAAGTAAATTTTATAGTCTTTTTTCGATTGCATGTTTCAATTTTTTCTAACGGCAACATTAATAATGCCAAAACACAATCGATTGATTACAAATATGCTATGACATAATAAATTGGGCTGTCTTCTCATTTCAGGATACAGTTTCCACCAGATAGAAATCTGATTGTTGTAATACTACGCCTTCTCCTAACGTTCACCTGGCATCAGTTCGTATCATTATTTAATTACATGTACCGGTTATGTGAGCCGGTCATTAATTTGTCCTGCACAGGATGTGTTTATAAAGATGCCGGGCTTATGAACTTAAAGAATGCTGATTGCTTAGCCGCAATTTTAATTGATTTCATATCAAACATTGGCAACTTTCCACAATAGGCCGGCAACAATGGCGTTCTATTTTAAATATTGAAGCGTTGGTTGAAATCCATTTGGGTAAACTGCGGCAATTATAAGTAACAACAATGAATAATGCGCAAATTAATAATCTAATTACCGGGCGGGACATCGTGGTAGTAGGACAACAGCCCTGGGATGTGGAAATCGGAAGCAATTGTAAAAATATTGCTGAAGAGTTTAGCAGGACGAACAGGGTATTGTATGTGAATTCGCCACTTGACAGGATTACCCTGTACAAAAACAGGAACGACCCCAAAACAGTGAAAAGGTTACGTGTAATAAAAGGTAAAGAAAACGGCATTGTAAGTTTAAAGGAAAATCTATGGAACCTGTTTCCGGATAAAATGATTGAATCTATCAACTGGATCAGGAACAAAACCATTTTTAATTTCCTTAATAAAATTAATAATAAACGATTCGCATCTTCCATCCAAAAAGCCATTCACCAACTCGGGTTTAAGGATATCATTTTATTCAATGACAATGATATGTTCAGGTGTTTTTACCTGAAAGAGTTATTGAAACCGGCAGTGAGCATCTATTATTCCCGGGATTATATGCTGGCGGTTGACTACTGGAAATTACATGGCGAAAAAATTGAGCCGGCATTAATTTCAAAAAGTGATCTGTGTGTAGCTAATTCAACTTACCTGGCGGATTACTGCAGGCAATACAATCCGCAGTCCTACTATGTTGGACAGGGCTGCGAGTTGGACATATTTAGCAATATTAATGACAGGCAGGCTCCTCCTGATATGGTATCAATCGGTAAACCTGTTATTGGCTATGTGGGAGCATTGCAAAACCTGCGGCTTAATTTAGAAATCATCGAACACATTGCTACCTCCAGGCCGGCATGGCAAATCGTATTAGTTGGCCCGGAAGATGAGCAGTTTAAAAAAAGCCGCCTGCACCAATTGAAAAACATTCATTTTCTAGGATCCAAGGACCCTGTTGAACTTCCCCGTTATATCAATTCGTTTGATGTATGTATCAATCCACAGATTGTAAACCAGGTTACTATAGGAAATTACCCCAGAAAGATTGATGAGTACCTGGCCGTTGGAAAACCGGTTGTAGCAACCTATACTGAAGGGATGCGTATTTTCAACGACCATACCTACCTGGCCAAAACTAAAGAGGAATATATTAACCTGATAGAAAAAGCGTTAAAAGAAGACAATGAAACTTTACAGCAACAGCGAAAACAATTTGCTTCCGCACATACCTGGGGAAATAGCGTAAACGAGATTTACAGGTCAATCAACCAACTCAAAAAATAATAAGGCATTAAAATAAATAATCTATCAAAATAAAACAGTGCTGAAATCTCTCCTTTCAAAATTAAAGAATAAACATTTTCTTTCATTATCCGGTAATGGTGCCATGTCGGTATTGGCCATGGTTACCGTGGCTGTATTATTACGCTTTATGCCGGCTAACGATATCGGTTATTGGTTTTTCTTTCAATCGGTTTTTGTTTTACTGGATACTTTCCGCACCGGGTTTTTACAGGTAGCACTGATTAAATTTTATAGCGGCGCCGAAAAAAACAGGGCGGAAACGGTGTTGGGATCGGTGTGGTACCTAAGCCTCTTAATTACCGGGATACTGGTTGCTGCGGACTTACTGGCATTTGCAGGATTACAGTTTACCGATAATGCAGGTCTCATTATAGTAATCAAATGGTTTGGGATTGCATTCTTATGTACACTTCCATCGAGCATGGCATCCTGGGTATTGCAGGCAGAGCAACGGTTTGACCAGTTACTGGTTTTACGTATTATCAACCAGGGTGTATTTATCGTGATGGTTTTGGTAATGATCATTTTTAAAACCATTAGCCTGGAAGCGGTTTTGGTAATCAATATTTTGAGCG
>JBBQTL010000117.1:0-17261 GCA_038213285.1 Chitinophagales bacterium | reverse complement strand
AGGAATGTTTACATTCAGCAACATGTGTTTATCCATTTTTTTCTTAAGCAGGCTGCTCACAATCTTTCTCACATAAAATTTAGAAGCTTCAAAGTCAGCTTCGTAATTAAAATTCATCAATGAAAAACCGATACTTGGAATACTTTCAATGGAGGCTTCCATGGCAGCACTCATAGTGCCGCTATAAATAACATTGATGGAATGATTGGCGCCATGGTTGATACCGCTCAGGCATAAATCCGGTTTGCAGTGCAACACTTTGTCTACGGCTAGCTTTACACAATCTACGGGGGTACCGCTTGTTTGCCAGGATTCAATTCCTTCAAACATATCCAACTTATGCATTCTCAACGGCTGGCCGATGGTAATGGCATGCCCCATGCCACTTTGTGGTTTATCCGGAGCTACCACCACAATTTTGCCGAGCCCCTTTACAGCTTCTATTAAATTGCGGATACCCGGAGCCGTGATGCCGTCATCATTGGTAATTAAGATGGTGGGTAATACTGTTGCTTTGGCCATAATGCTGCTGAGTTTACTGAATATTTTAGTTGAACAACCTGAAATATGGTTTACCGATTATTTCCCTGAATGGCCATGGAATGGAAATCAGAATTAATAAGAGTCCGATACCAAAAAATATTAGCATGCGTTTGTGTTTGACTGCGTCCGTAACTGCTCTTTTTACAGAAGCCCGTCCTACATGCACCAGTATCCAAGCAATGATCATAACACTCATGTGTTCCATTGTAAAAAAACGATTGTAAGGATCCTTCATATTGTTGCCTAAATCCTTCAGGCGATCAAACCATGAGTTTGAGAAATACAGTATCAATCCAATCAATAATTGTACGTCACAAAATATCATAAAGAATAAATTGCTGCGGTTGTCATTCGCTGTGTAGTTGCGTTTGCTAAAAACACCTGTAAGTGCATTGATCAGCGTCCATACCCCAAATAACAAAACGGCCCAACGTAAAAGATTGTGTATTACCAAGACTATTTGCATGTGAAATTATTTTTCACAAAAATAAGGGCTAACCAATTGATTGATAAAAATTAATTGCAACGACACTCAAAAGAAAATATGGGCATACTAAAAAAAAGTGATATTAAATTTGGATAAACTAAAATAGTTAGTATATTTGTACTAATCAAATTAGTTTCAATATGTCACAAGCAGGACAAAACCTTAAATATTTACGAAAACTTCGTGGATGGACACAGGAAGAATTTGCAGCTAAATTAGGGATTAAGCGTTCCCTCATAGGCGCCTATGAAGAGGAAAGGGCAGACCCCCGCCTTGAAGTACTTGAAATTGTAGGTGATATTTTTAAGTTAAGCCTCGATGAATTGTTGTTAAAAGACATCAGCAATACGGGCAATAGTTTCCTGGCAAAACGCCGGCAGCAAAAAATGATGAGTGCCGAACGAAACCTTATTCATTTTGTACCGGTAAAAGCTGCCGCAGGTTACCTGGCAGGCTATGCCGACAGCGAATTTATAGACGAGTTGAACACATTTACTTTACCAATGCTTGCTGGTGGCAACTACCGGGCATTCGAAATAATTGGAGATAGTATGATGCCTACCCCAAGCGGAAGTATCATTGTAGGAGAGAAGATAGACAACACAGAAGACGTAAAGAATGACCAGGCATATATCGTTGTAAGCAGGAACGAAGGGATTGTGTACAAAAGAGTGGTAAAGAATAACCGGGCAAAAAATAAACTCACATTGGTAAGTGATAACCCGCAGTACCAGCCTTACCAGGTAAATGCGGAAGATGTAGTAGAACTGTGGCAGGCACAAATGGTGATCAGCAAAGTAAGTGCCCAGCAACGCTGGGATATGAATTCGCTGGCAAGTATGGTAAATAATTTGCAGAGCCAGGTTACTACATTAAAGAAGAAAATGAATTAGTCGCTTTTTTATTGCCGGCAGTAGTGTTGGATTTATGGCCGGGACATTGGCAGGCGTTTTTTTTATTTTAATAAGTAGATGCTTCTCAATATTTTAATAATGCAGAATGCGAACTGTATTATTTGTGCGAAAAAACATAAGAGCCCAAAGATAAATTTTCATAATTTTCAAATTCAGATACATCAGTTCAACATTTAAAACACACAATTATGATCAAGTTACAAATCGTTGGCAATCTTGGTAAAGATTGCATCGTAAAAGAAGTAAACGGAAAAAATGTAATCAATTTCAGTGTAGTGCATTCAGAGCGCTACAAAGACAGTCAGGGTATTCAAAAGGAAAGAGCTACCTGGGTAGAATGCGCATACTGGTCGGATAGGACGGCTATAGCGCCTTATCTCACAAAAGGCACTACAATTTATGCAGAAGGTTATCCTGAGGCAGATGCATATATGAATAAGGATGGCCAGGCTGCCGCGACCTTGCGTATGAGAGTAATGAATATTCAATTACTAGGTGGTGCTAAAGGTGACAATCAAGGTCAAAATCAGGGTAATGCCTCTTCAGGTGCAGCTTATACAGCGCCTACTGCAAGTACGCCTTCGCCTGTAACTGCTCCTGTGGCTGCAGATGATTTACCATTTTAATTAATTCGTTTTTATCTTTTAGGATACTCAGCGACGCAAATAATTTGCGTCGCTTTTTTAGTACTGCTCTCTTCTATTCGTTTAACTGGATGTTTTTGTTCATTGGTATTTCTAACTAAAAAATTGTTACACTGCTTTTATATATTGTATTTATACGCCAGCTTTTCGTAACTTATATAGGAGGTATACTGCGCAAGGGATAAAACCGTGAACTGTAGATCTAGAATTGAAATTTAATACATTCGCAAGCTGTCAGGATGGCCTCAACTAAAAAGTGCTAGAAAAATGGCTCAATGGGCGTTAAAAAATCAAGGCTGTCTGAGCCGCCATCGTCTACAAATTATTAAGCTACTTGCGGCGAGTTCCTTGATTTTAGCCCATTGAGCTATTTTTCAGCCATTTTAGTTGCAGCCTTGATTTTTTTGTTTCTTTTTGCATCAAGGCAAAAAGAAAATAGGGTAAAACAGTTGCAGAAAAGCTCTTTCAATAAAAACCTACGCTGTTTATAAATCACTATTTTACCCCTTGTGAAGTATAGTTTTCTTTTGTCTAATCTTCGGCATTTTACTTTAACAATTTTTTACATGGTAAAGCAATGCCCTTTGCGTTTACAAAACCAAATTGCAATATTGTTGGTACAATAATCGTATGAAGGAAGAAACAATTACTTTTGCCCTAAATCAATTCATCCATGTTTGATATCTTATTGCAGGTAGATTCACTTGCCACTTCCGAAAATTCCGCTGCAAAAGTAGAGTCCGTTTGGAGTTTATTAAGCAAGGGAGGGCCGCTCATGATACCGTTGGGTATTTTGTTTGCACTGGCCGTTTTCTTTTTCATCGAAAGGTTACTTGCTGTTAAAAAAGCATCCAAAATTGACGAGAATTTTATGCGCATCATTCGTGATCATATTATTACGGGTAATGTAACTGCCGCAAGAAGCCTTGCTAAAAATACGGATAACCCGGTTGCAAGAATGATTGATAAAGGTATTCAACGGATTGGCAAACCCATTGATGCCATTGAAAAGAGCATGGACAACGTAGGCAAACTGGAAATGTATAAGATGGAAAAGAATCTGTCGATACTTTCTGTTATATCACGGATAGCACCGTTGTTTGGTTTCGTTGGTACCATCGTGGGGTTGGTTTTGTTGTTAAAACAATTTGCCACCATCAGTAATCCATCGGTAAGTCAGATAGCTGATGCGATGTACATCAAATTAATCACCAGTGCCAGCGGGCTAATCATCGGCATGTTGGCATACCTGGGTTATAGTTATCTTGACACACAAATTAACCGCACGGCCAACAGGATGGAATCTGCCAGCAGCGATTTCATAGATATTTTACAGGAACCGCATAAATAATTAAGAATGAAAAATTAGGAATGATGAATGATGAATGTATTTAGATTCGTCACTTCGTTGGACTAATTTTTAATTTTCAGTTCTTAATTTTTAATTAATTGATATGAGCCTTAGAAGAAATAAATTAAGAGAAAGCCATAACGAAGTGGATACCGGTCCGCTCAATGATATTTTATTTATATTATTGATGTTTTTTTTAATGATATCAACTCTGGCCAATCCCAACGTGATCAAGATGAGTGTACCACGTGCAAAGAGTGATACCAAAACCAAACAAAGCGTAGTGGTAAGTGTTGATAAAGAAAAAAATGTGTATGTAGGTTCCAAACGTGTAATAATGGATTCACTGGAGTCAGCATTAAGAAAATATATTCATGAAGGCGATAGCATTAAGCCAGCCGTAGTGATCAATGCGGATTCGTCTTCTCAATGGGGTGAAATTGTTAGGGTGATGAAAGTTGCCAGGAAGCTCGGTGCATCTACTTCTGCAACAGTAACCGGGAACGAATAATCATTTTCTTTCGCATTAAAATCAGGATGGCTCCATGGTGGCTACCAGCATTCTTTCTTTCCCAAATATATCTTTCCTAATTTCTACCCTGTATTGTTTTTTAAAAACTTCAGCAGTATCCTCAGCAAAATCTTCGTGCATTTCTACATATATTTTCCCACTGCCGGTTAGATGTAAAAGACCAAAGGCAGCAATCTTTTTGTAGAATAAAAGCGGCTCATTATCTGGCACAAACAATGCAGTATGCGGTTCAAATGCAGTGACGTTTTTATCTAATTTGTCTTTTTCATTTATCGGGATATAGGGCGGGTTGCTTATAATGACATCATACACAGCTAGATCTTTCCAGGTGTTTTTATCTAAAAAATTTACCTGTAAAAATGTGATGGCTGTTTGTTGAGTTGCCGCATTTTCTTTTGCAACTATCAATGCACCCTCACTTACATCAATGGCAGTCATTGATACGCCGGGTATATTTTTTTTAACAGCAATTGCGATACAACCGCTGCCTGTTCCGATATCAAGCATAGATATCCGTTGGATTGCATTTGTTGATCGCATGCTTTGTGCTGATCGCTGATTGCTGATTGCTGTTTGCTCACCGCTACCCCCCCGCTGCAAGTTATCTACTACTAATTGTACCAATTCTTCAGTTTCCGGTCTTGGTATCAATACCTCTTCATTTACTTTTAGTTTCATCTTATAAAACCATGCTTCGCCCAGTACATGCTGAACCGGCTTGTGCTCCAACAGGGATGTAAGACAGTCGTTTAATTGATTCAATTTTTCAGGAACGACTGTTTGGTCCGGGCTCCTGATAATGTCACCACGTTGCAAACCAGCCACCCTTTCAAATACCCAATCTGTTATTACAGCCGCCTCGTTTGCGCTGTATATTTTTTGCAGTTGTTGTAAATAGTGTCTGTATATTTCCCTGTTCTTCATTAAGGCAAACATAGTTTATTTTTCTATTCATACTTTTGCGGCTTGATTGCACATGAAACATATATGCACCGTTGTTTTGAACTGGCAAAACTGGGAGAAGGTAACGTAGCGCCCAATCCGATGGTGGGTGCGGTATTGGTACACCAGGATCGTATCATTGGAGAAGGTTACCATTGTAAATACGGGCAGGCACATGCAGAAGTGAATTGTATTAATAGTGTACGGGGAGAAGATCTGCACCTGGTAGACAAATCAACTTTATATGTTTCACTTGAACCATGCGCCCACTTTGGTAAAACACCGCCTTGTGCGGACCTGGTTATTAAAAGTAAAATTCCGGTTGTTGTGGTGGCCTGCAGGGATAGTTACCTGCAGGTAGATGGCAAAGGAATACAGAAATTAAGGGCTGCAGGTATTGAAGTGATTACCCCCGTTTTGGAAAAGGAAGCATTGGAACTGAATAAGCGGTTCTTTGCATTTCATAACCAGCAGCGGCCATACATTATTTTAAAATGGGCGCAAACGTCCAATCAAAAAATTGGCAATAGCGATTGTTCACGCCTGCTCATCAGCAATGAAATTACAAACAGGGAAGTACACAAGTGGAGAAGCAAGGAAGCGTCCATTTTAGTGGGCACCACCACGGCTCTAAAGGACAATCCTTCTTTATCAACCCGGTTGTATGCGGGAAACAATCCCCTGCGCCTGGTTATTGATTCGGCATTAAAGCTGCCTGAAACTTTACAGTTATTTGATGGCTTTGTAAAAACGATTGTATTTAACACCGTTCGGCATGAAGATAAAGGACAGGTTGTTTTATATAAAATTTCAAAGGAAAAAAGTTTTATTCCTCAAATTTTGGAAGTGCTTTTTCAGTTAAATATTCAAAGCATGTTGGTAGAAGGCGGAGCCCGGTTGTTGCAATCTTTTATTGATGAAAATTATTGGGATGAAGCAAGGGTGATAACAAATACAGCCTTAACGATTCCTGCCGGTATCCAGGCTCCTTCGCTTTTCAATGCAGAAAGATCAGCAGGAGAAATAGTATTAGCTGATACCATTGAATACTATAAGAATAGTATAAATGGTTACCCGGCTTAATGGTAAATTGATTGAAAGCAACCCAGTGATTTTCGCAGTATTCCTGGCGTACAGTTTAATCCAAATGCTGAATTAATTTAACGCAGGCCTATCTTTAAATAAGTAAGTAAGAATTTATTTATCAATAACAATCATCGCATCATTGCATTTGGATAACTATGAGTGATTTAGAATTTTATAAAACAATAGAGCAGACTGCAGTAGCAGAATTTAAAGACAGGGGAAGTAAGTTTACCGCGTATGCATATCCTATTGAAACGGTGGATGAATTTAAAAAGCATTTGCAACACTTAAAGAAAGAACATCCCAAAGCAGTACATCATTGCTTTGCATACCGGATTGGTACCGATGGAAATAACTTTCGAGTAAGTGATGATGGGGAACCTTCCGGAACTGCCGGTAAACCCATTCTGGGGCAAATTGACAGTAGAGAAGTGACCAATATCGCCATCATTGTAGTACGTTATTTTGGAGGCAGTTTGTTGGGCGTACCGGGTTTAATCAATGCGTATAAAACCGTATCGAGCCTGGTATTGCAGGTAACGCCCGTTATTCCTAAACAGATAGAAATTAAATACCTCATTCATTTTGATTACACCCAGGTGAATGAAGTGATGATGGTGATGAAACAATGCAACTGTACCATCATTTCACAGGAGATGCAGTTGTTTTGCAATATCACTTCGGGTATTCCAAAAAGCCGTTTAACTGAAGTGCTTTACCGGCTTAAAGAATTGCAAAATGTAGAAACAAAAAAACTTGACTGATACCGTGGATTGTTGTAATTTTCTTGAAAATATTTCAATGGCAACAGAAAAAAAATACAAAAGCTTTTGGAGTTTTTATCCCTACTATTTAACTGAACACAATGATCCTCAAAACAGGCTATTACATTTTATCGGAACTGGCTTAATCATCGTTTTTTTAATTGCTGGTATCATTTTGCAAAAATGGTGGTTGATTGCTGCAATACCATTTTGTGGTTATGGTTTTGCCTGGGTTGGCCATTTCTTTATTGAAAAAAACAGGCCCGCTACTTTCACTTATCCGCTATTTAGCCTTGGTAGTGATTTTGTGATGTTCTGGCATATAATTACCGGCCAGTTAAATAAAAAAATGGAAGAAGCGAAAAGAACCATTCATAACCAATCGTAAATGAATATAGAAACGTTAAGGGATTTTGTACTTAAAAAACCTTCCGTTACCGAGGGTTTTCCTTTTGGCGATACCGTTATCGTTTTTAAAGTGAGCGGTAAAGTGTTCCTGCTGTTGCCATTAGATTCCAGCCCATTACAGTTCAATGTAAAGTGTGATCCTGAAAAAGCCATTGAATTAAGAGAAGAATATCCCGGCTCCGTGTTTCCAGGTTTTCACATGAATAAAAAGCATTGGAATACGATTGTTGTGGACGGAACATTATCAAACAAACAATTATTTGAGATGCTGGACGATTCATACAGACTGGTAAACAAGGGGAATAGAGTTAAAGAATAGCTGACTACTGGCATTTCAGGGTTATTTTTTGTGTAGATTTTCAAAGTAGCCAACTACAGGTACGTGGAAATTATATATATTGTATTATTAAATATTCAGATGATGGCGCAAGGTGAAAATTTTTCGGATGATCTCGAGGAAAATCTCAGGCTAGAAAATGAGATTTTAAAAATTAAATTAAAGGCTCAGTATGGGGATGCTTTTCAAATGGAAGGTAGTAAAGAGATGACACCTGAAATAGAGAACCAGTTTCTGAAAAGCATGATGACATTTGAAGAGGAATATGCCAATGTTGAATATACCACCCTTTATGAAAGAATAGGAAAGCCAGCTTACAAATCGATAAAGGAGATGGACAAAGCTGGTTTAAAGTTGGCACTTTCAAATCTTACCAGGTTGCTTCAAAAAAATTATATCGGTTTGAGTGTATGTGACGGGCCATATCCTGATGATGTGATATACCGTTTTATTACCGAAGAATTATTCAATATAAAAGTGGAGCAAAAACCTGTTGCTGGTATGGAGTGCAATTTTATTTATGAAGAGTTTTACCCCAATCACAAGGCGGATATCCATAAACGCACTCATACCTTTTTGCTCAACTGGTTTAGGCAGAAGTTTACTGAATACTGCACCGAATTAAGCTGGCATTGCATTACCGCAGATGGTGTGCAACTTACCAGGGAAGATGTAATTGCTAAAATGAATATCTTTTTTGATGCTTTCCGGCAATTTAAAGATGATGGATACAATATTGACAACACAAGTTTTGAATTGGATGAGGAAACCCAGCGGGGGATGGGTTTTGCAGAAGGAATGCTTAAATATGATGCAGTGATGGACAATGGTGAAATTATTCATTACAAGGGGGCGTATAAACTATACATGCAAATGGAAGATAACTGGTGGAGTATTTTTTACTTTGTAATGCCTGGCTTTAAATGGTGATCCGATAGCTATCGGATGGTCAATGGTCAATGGTGCAGGGTTAATCAATGTCGTTTACTTAGGCTTTATTTTCACGCAAAGACGCAAAGAAATAAAATACGACTCAAGGAAAATACAAAATCAACTTTGCGCCTTTGCATCTTTTTTTTCTTTGCGTGAAATTTTTATTAAGTTGACGACATTGAATGGTGAATGGTCAATTTAACCAGATTATTTGGAGACATATTTCCAGTTCCGGCCTTTTCCTTCGGCTATCCATTCAATGCGCCTTTGCATCTTTTTTTTCTTTGCGTGAAATTTTTATTAAGTTGATGACATTGAATGGTGAATGGTCAATTTCTAACAGATTATTTGGAGACATATTTCCAGTTCCGGCCTTTTCTTTCGGCTATCCATTCAATGGCGGTTGCCATTCTTTTATTTCTTGTTTCTTCAGTTTTGGCTTCCGTAATCCATTCCAATATTCTTTCTTATGGTATAAGCGTAGGCTTCAAATATTTGGTGTACTTTTTTATTTTTGCCCAGTGCTCTGATAAAGTAATCAGGAACAACTATTTCTTTTTTTTCTGTTGTCTTTAGCTTCGATGGAAGTTTGATGCCCAAATCGTTTAACTGCATCGCTTCCTTGATCCAATCTTTAATTTTTTTATCGGGGGGAAGATCTTTAATAGTGGCGATTTTGCCCAAATGTCCCATCGCCACTTCTGATTTCGCAGTTTCCAACAATATAGGATCTTTCATCAGCGGGGCTTTCCAAAAGCCAAAAACACAATGCTGTTTAAAAGCCGCCATGCTGCACAACGCTTCATTTTTATAATCAAAATGAGGGAAACTCCATTTCATTTTTTCTTCCACCTCAGGGCATGTGGCATGCACCAGTTCACGCAGATGATTTAAAATAGGCTGTGCAAAATCAGCAGATTTACGGATGTATTCATCAACGATTTTTTCTTTCTTTCCCATAAAAAATGTTTATAATAAAGTAGAAAATATTATCCTGAATTAAAATGCCTTTATAAATTTTCACTTACTTAAATCGCTCACTCACTGTTAACTCCTTGCTGCCGGGAGTATAGGTATAAAATCCCTCTCCGCTTTTAGCGCCGATTTTACCCGCCATTACCATATTCACCAATAAAGGACAAGGCGCATATTTAGGATTACCAAAGCCATCCTGCAATACTTTTAAAATGCTCAGGCAAACATCCAGCCCGATAAAATCCGCTAACTGCAATGGACCCATGGGGTGAGCCATCCCGAGTTTCATTACCATATCAATTTCTTCCACGCCTGCTACACTTTCATATAAGCTATAGATCGCTTCATTGATCATGGGCATCAGGATGCGGTTGGCAATAAAGCCGGGGTAATCATCTACCACACAGGGTATTTTTCCCAATTGTTTGCTTAGTTCTACAACGGTATTGGTAACCTCCTTTGTGGTGGCGTATCCATTAATTATCTCCACCAGTTTCATTACAGGCACCGGGTTCATAAAGTGCATGCCTATTACCAACTCCGGCCTTTTTGTTACTGCCGCTATTTTTGTAATAGAGATAGAGGAGGTATTGGTTGCCAGGATGCAACCGGCGGGAGCAGCCTCATCTACCTGTTTGAATATTTTCAGTTTCAATTCAATGTTTTCAGTTGCAGCTTCCACTACCAGGTCGGCATGTTGTACTCCTATTGCTAAATCTGTGTAAGTCGTTATATTTTCTATTGCCGATTTTTTTTGTTCTTCGGTGAGGGTGGCTTTTGCAATTTGCCGGTCTAAGTTTTTACTAATGGTGGTAACGGCTTTTTCTAATTGTATTGCGCTCACATCAATTAAGTTTACTTTAAAACCTGCCTGCGCAAACACATGGGCAATGCCGTTGCCCATGGTACCTGCTCCTATTACGCTTACGTTATTGATCATACATTATTTTTTTGCCATTAATTTCATGATTGATACTAATCAAAAAAGCTTTGTTTCCTTTTTTATTGCCGCGAATTTATTGATGAACGCTTCTAAAAAATTGAATTTCCAATGCCGCAACAATAAATACATTCGCCTAAAAAAAGGTAATCTTCGCTTCAGCATTCTCCAGTTCTCCCTTCAGGGGACGGAGGGGGCTTTACTTAAACGCATTCAACCCCGTTACATCCATTCCCGTTATCAACAAATGAATATCATGGGTGCCTTCATAAGTGATTACGCTTTCCAGGTTCATCATGTGTCGCATGATGGAGTATTCACCGGTAATACCCATGCCTCCCAGCATCTGGCGTGCATCACGGGCTATATTGGTAGCCACTTCGCAGGCATTGCGCTTGGCCATGCTCACCTGCTGGGGTGTTACTTTTCCTTGGCTCATTAATACACCCAGGCGCCAGTTTAATAATTGTGCCTTGGTAATTTCCGTTACCATTTCCGCCAGTTTTTTTTGTTGTAACTGAAAGCCGGCAATGGGCTTTCCAAACTGGATTCTTTCCTTGGCATAGTTCAATGCAATGTCATAGCAATCCATCGCCGCACCAATAGCACCCCAGGCAATTCCATAACGTGCTTTAGTAAGACAACCCAAGGGGCCTTTTAATCCCTTTACATTGGGTAAAATATTTTCTTTCGGAACCTTTACGTTATCAAAAACCAGTTCACCGGTGGCGCTTGCTCTCAGGCTCCATTTGCCATGCGTGGTGGGAGTACTAAATCCTTCCATGCCTCTTTCTACAATTACTCCCCTGAAATCGCCTGCTTCATCTTTCGCCCATACCACCGCTACCTGTGCAAAGGGCGCATTGCTGATCCACATTTTGGCTCCATTTAAAATTACATGGTCACCATCTTCTTTTATATTTGTGAGCATACCACCGGGATCGCTTCCATGATTTGGTTCTGTTAAACCAAAGCATCCCAGCCATTCGCCACTGGCCAGTTTGGGTAAATATTTATTGCGTTGGTCCTCGCTTCCATATTGATAAATGGGAAACATTACCAGGCTACCCTGCACACTGGCAGTAGAACGAACGCCGCTATCACCCCGTTCCAGCTCCTGCATCATTAATCCATAACTGATATAGTCCAATCCGCCACCACCGTATTGCTCCGGTATGGTAGGTCCAAAGCAACCCAGGTCACCCAATTGTTTTACAATCTGTTGGGGGAATTCTGCCCGTTGTGCATAATCTTCAATAATGGGTGAAATTTCTTTCTTTACATAATTGCGTACGCTTTCCCTGATGAGCTTATGTTCTTCGGTTAACAACTCGTCTACATTAAAATAATCAGGCGATTGAAAGTTATCTGTCTTTGCGGCCATAATTGAATGTTGGTTTGGTTTTTACTGTTTGTTGTTACCGGCTTGTGCCATTCTAATTTCTCATTGAAATACTAACGGATTTCGAAAGTGTATTTTTTATACTGTTGATACTTTTTTGAACCTTTATCATAGCGTAGAATGGCAGCCATGCAAATATAGACCATCTCCCATTTATGTTTTACTTGTTGTTGAATTGAATAGCAAAAAGTATTTTAAATAAAAATTTAAAACATGAAAACGATCTGTTTTTTCATTTGTGGTATGCTGCTGGCTGGCTTGTTTGTATTTGGACAGGAAAACAAGGCAAAACCAGAGAGGCCGGAAGACCAGATTGTACAATTTTGGTTTATCCTGTTAAAAACCGGACCTAAAAATGATTTTGACAGTACAACCAGGTCGAAGCTATTCCAGGGACATATGGCTAATATAAACAGGTTATATTACAATGGTATTTTAAAAGTAGCGGGCCCCTTTGGTAAAAACGATTTAACCTGGCGGGGTATTTTTATATTGGATTGTAAAAAAAAAGAGGAAGCCGAAAAGTATGCATTGAGCGACCCAGCCGTAGCAGCGGGCTTATTTGCGGTTGATGTAGTACCTTGGTATGGTGCGCCCATTGGTAATTTTGCACCTGGTAAGCCTGCTAAAGCAAACTAATTGTACAGGGGCGTTAAATATTGCGTGCTTTAATCTTGATGCAAAGATGGATTTTTTATCCTCTTGCGATCATCCTCCCGAACGATTGATTCATGAAGTTATCCATTAATTGTATGGCTTAACTGAATCGAAAATAAAAACGGTAGCGAGTTAAAAAGAGGTGACACCTTTGTGAAAAGCTTTTGAGAAATTGCCGAGTCTGAATAAAAGGTGTCACCTCTGGGGAGACACCTTGCGAAAGGAACGATTGGTTTTTGATGGAAGTCTTTTGTGGATTTATAATCTTTATCGTGACACAATAAAGGCTCAGGGGCTGTATTTCGAAAAGCTCAAGGAGTTGGTGCCCGGCTTCAATGCCATTGATAATAGCACAGACTTTGATTATAATGTTCGCTGTAACCTCGATGATGTTGTACTTTACCTGTTTCCAAACAATAAAATGTGGAGTATGGGAAATGAGGAAGGTTTTAAACGATGCTTTGATAGTGTGGCTCAAAATTTCACAGGTTTGCCGAAGGATTACCTGCTAAGCCGCATTATGAACCGGGCAAATACACTTGGACTTTCTGTACCTTGAGTATACAAAAGATTATACCGCCGGTATAATTTTAATGCTTACAGGGAAATAGTACAGAATACAAAAAGGTTACGCAGGCGAAGTAAAAAAGATAAAAGCATACTGTTTAACCAAATGCTTACTGCTGGCGATAACAAACAAATAAGCCTCGAAGCAGCGTTGAATCAGCATAAAGGTAAATTGGTGTTTATTGATCTGTGGGCAAGTTGGTGTTTACCATGCGTTCAGGAGATTCCCTATGTAAAACAGCTTGTCCAAAGGTACGCTGGGAAGCAGATTGTTTTTAAATCTATCTCCTTAGATAAGCAAATAGTGACCTGGCGTAAGGCAATTGCAAAATATGCTGTTAAAAAAGAGGATAATTATTTACTCATGAATGCTAATAAAACGTCGTTCTACAAACAAAACAGCATCAATGAAATTCCCCGCTTGATACTCATTGGAAAAGATGGAAAAATAATAAATGCAATTGCACCTGCACTAAGTGAAGAGGCATTAACAGTCTTGATAGACAAGCTTATACTTGAAGAATGACAAATCAAAGTAAGACTTCTCACAACAATAGATTACAAAATGGTAGGGCTGGACGTTCGAACACCAGCGGCAGATCATTGTCAACTTTGGTTCCGGCTGGGGTGTTGCAATCCGATAGCTCGGATTAGCTTTTGTGTGTTAACTTGTACTTTAAATTTTCATCCGATCGCTATCGGGTTTGGCCTTGGTACCGGGCAGGCCCATCAACAAAAGCTAACCTTCGGCAACGCAAAACGATAGCTATAACGTGGTGATAAAAGGAAAATGATGTATGTCAGTATAGAGAATGAAGTTACCAGCTACAAAAATAATTGACAGATTTAAACGTTTACAAAAGCTAACCGTCTATTCCAAAAATTTATATGAGATTCCTATTGTTGTTTTCTGCATCCATTCTCTTTTTCAGTTGTAAAAAAAATGACACGCCTGATACCAATATACCAGACCCTGCTATTTCATATTATTATCCACCTCTAACCGGCGACACCTGGGATTCAAAAACGGCCGCATCAATTAACTGGGACGAATCTTTATTGCAGGGTGCATTTGATTATGCAGGCACCAAAAACACCTACGGGCTGATCGTACTCCATCATGGCAAAATTATAAAAGAACAATACTGGAATAGCTGGACAAAGGATACCAGGTATTATATCGCCAGCGCAGGCAAAAGTGTGGCAGCTTTTCTAACAGGCATTGCACAACAGGATGGAATAATTAACATCAACAATAAAACCTCACAGTACCTTGGAACAGGATGGACATCGTTACCCATGGTCAAAGAAAATTTAATTACGATAAAGCACCAGTTATCCATGACGACCGGTTTGGATGATGGTGTGGCAGATCCGGATTGTACTTCCCCATCCTGCCTTATTTATAAATCAGATGCTGGTAACAGGTGGGCTTATCACAATGCACCTTATCATTTGCTACATACTGTTTTGGAAAATGCCAGCAGCAAAACATTTAACCAATACAGCAAAGAAAAATTATTTGATAAAATCGGGATGCCCAAGGCTTTCTGGCTGAATCATATTATGTATTGTACCACCAGGGAAGCCGCCAGGTTTGGCTCAATGATTTTAAGTAAGGGTAAATGGGATGGAACAGTCCTGCTTTCGGATGCTACTTATTTTTCCACAATGGCCAATACCTCTCAGAACTATAATTTGAGTTATGGTTATTTGTGGTGGCTGAATGGAAAAGTTTCCTCAATGGTTCCCGGAAGCCAACTGGTATTTCAAACGTCATTAACACCCAATGCTCCTGCCGATATGATCTCGGCATTAGGAAAGGATGATAAAAAAATATACGTAGTCCCGGGTTTGGATGTGGTGGTAGTTAGATTAGGTGATAATGCGGGTACAACCGCTTTAGGGCCCAGTAGTTTTGATAATGAATTGTGGGGTAAATTAAAATTGGCTATGAAATACTAAGGGCTCAAAATATTAATAAAAAGCTGTTTCTTATGAAGCAGCTTTTTTATTTACATTTAGGTATGAAATATTCTTTTTTGGCATTAGGCGATAGTTATACCGTTGGTGAACAGGTAAGCCTTTCTGAAAGCTTTCCATATCAAACCATACAATTGCTTCGCAAAGAGGGGTACAATTTTTATGCACCTGAAATTGTCGCCACTACCGGCTGGACAACGGATGAATTAAAACAGGCTGTCGACAAAACCATTCTCCTGGCTTCTTATAATTTTGTTAGTTTGTTGATTGGGGTAAATAATCAATACCGTGGCAGGAGTGCGGATGAATTTAGATTGCATTTCAGGGTGTTGCTGGAGTTGGCCATCGAAAGAGCGGGGGGCATAGCAAAGAACGTAATAGTGCTCAGTATTCCCGATTGGGGAGCTACTCCTTTTGCAAAAAATATGGACCCGGAAAAGATCCGTTCCGAGATTAATATGTATAATTTTATCTGCCAGGCAGAAGCAGAATATTTCCAGGCAAATTTCATAGAAATTACTACCGGCCAGCGAAATGATGGAAAGCTGGAAGATTTTCTTGCGCCTGATAAACTACATCCATCTGGAAAGGAGTATTTAAAATGGGCGAAAAAATTAAGTAATACCATTCAGTCGTTAATAGAATCATCCTAACCCCTCATAAAATTATTGTTATGAATAAATCGGAATTTAACGAGGTACAGGGGTTTCAGATTTGGTGGGCCTGGACGGCAATCATAGCATTGAATATTTTATTTATGTATGCCATTATTCAACAGGTGATTTTGGGCATTCCTTTTGGAACTAGGCCTGCTTCCAACCTTGGGTTAATTTTACTGGAATTTACTTCGCTTACATTTTTGTATTTTCTCTTTTCCATCCGGCTTAACACCACCATCAGTGACGAAGGAATTCGATATCGTTTTTATCCCTTTCAATCAAGATCAACTACTATTGGCTGGAGTGAACTAAGCGACGCTTATATGCGGCGATACAATTCTTTTTACGAGTATGGCGGGTATGGTATCAGGTTAGGTTCAGAAAAGTCAGGCAAGGCAATCAATACCTCCGCTTCTTGTAACGAAGGATTACAACTGGAATTTAAAGACGGAAAATTATTATTGATAGGAACTACCAGGCCCGAAGAGATCAAAGGAATTATTGAGCGTCAAATTTCATTGGGGAAGTTAGGATGGGGTAGGTGACGTAAAGGTTGATAAACGGTAGTGCTATATTGAATGATACTTCCAACGGTATGTCCGTTGCAATCCAACAGGATTTTAACCATCAAACTTCAATCAACTTATAAAAACGTACTCATCTCCCGCTGGTACTGTTCGGCGATGGCCCTGGCTTCAACCGCAAAATCTTCTTTTTCACTGGCATAAATAATAGCACGGCTGGCGTTCACCAATAATCCACAATCTTTATTCAAACCATATTTTGATACTTCCGATAAACTGCCTCCCTGGAAACCGACACCAGGAACCAATAAAAAATTATTTGGGATAATATCTCTCACCACTTCAATTTCTGTGGCTTTCGTTGCCCCGGTAACAAACATTAAATTACCGGGTGTTCCCCATGCTGCAATTGTTTCAATTACTTTCTGGTATAAATAAGCTGGCCTGAAAGGATCCGTAAGAGCTGGTATCATTGGCAGTTCATCTTCGCTTTTCCTGCTTACCATTAGCTTTTGAAAATCATCCGCTCCCTTATTGCTGGTAAGCCCTAATACAATGGTCCATTTGTTATCATATTCTAAGAATGGGCGAATGCTATCCTCACCCATATACG